>JAADGS010000030.1 GCA_013152275.1 Actinomycetota bacterium
AAGCGGGTCGGTGCACCTACTGCCGTCAGAGCCGCCGCCATCCGAGCCGGATCTCCGACCAGATGTCGGAGCTCGACCGAGATCTCCTCCCATCGTTCGGCCATGGCGGCCACTCGAGGCCGATGATGGTGCCAGGAGGCCAGCTTGCTCTGATAGTCCGTCCAGCATTCCGCAGCCGCCGCCCCGGTGGAATCGAGTGAGGCAAAGGCCTCGAAAACGAGGGGTCGGACTCCGGTCGGGTCGGGAAACGCGGCGTCGGAACGAAGGATGTCGGGGTCCAAGCGGTCGAGAATGCGCTCCCAGATACACGCGGCCACCAATGCCGCCACGCCCACCTGCGCTCCGTGGAGACCGACCGCCAGCCGCCGGGAGGCGGCCGACATGTCGAGAAGATGACTGATGAGGTGCTCGGTACCCGACATGACGGCAGTGCGCCCCACCACCCCCATCGCCACTCCGGAGGCGGTGAGCAAGGTGGCAAGCAGATCGAGAGCTGCTCCTTCGCCCGCAGCCACCGACGGAGCAGCCGTCAATAGATCTTCCCCGCGCGGTTGGAACAGGTCGATTACGCCATGGCTGTAGCTGAGATCGGTGCCCACGAAGGCAGCAAGCCGCCAGTCGGCGGGAGCGGTGAACATGGCCATCATCTCCGCGAAGCCCGACCGCGTGAGGCGCGCCGGAGCGTCACGCAGCACCTGGTGGTCGATCAGCAGACCGGAGGGCCAAACCGACGGTACCGTCCGCTTCACTCCATCCTTCACGATGACCGCCATGTCGTCGGCGAAACCGTTGACAGATGCAGCAGATTGCACCACGAGCAGCGGAATTCCGGGGTTGCTGTGCGCAGCGTCCTTTCCAATATCGGTGACGGTCCCCGAGCCGACGGTCACCACACAGCCGGCGCCGGCGACCGCCGCTCGGGCAACAGCGAGTGTGTCGGCGTCGGCGTAGAGGTGCCCATGCGAAGGACCGAGCACGATCCGATCAACGTCGCCGACGGTTGAGAGGAGTGAGGCTGCCAGAGCCTTGAGGTCATCGCCCCCTCGTTGCATCGGGGTGGCGTCCTCGAACATGACGATCCGACCCGGACGGGCAACGTCGACCACTTCGGCCGGAAGCCGTTCGAGGGCGTTCGGTCCGACGAGGATCCGCCGCAGACCCATGGGTCGCAGCGCCCCGTCTCCGGAAGCCTCAAGGGAGGCCTGGATCGATACGGCGAGATCGGTGAGCTGGTCGGTCATTGGTGGTAGGTGGGGTCAAGGGCGTCGAAGACCGCCCGGTAGGTGTGGTAGGCCTCGTCATAGACCACTGCCCGAGCCGGATCGGGCTCGTATGCGCGGCCGCTCACGCTGCCCAACGCGTCGGCGGCCGTGGCAACATCGGGGAGCCAACCGGCGGCGACGGCTGCGAGACAGGCGGCGCCAAGCGCGGCACTCTCCCCTTCCACCACCCGCACCTCCCGTCCGATGACGTCCGCTTTCGTCTGCAACCACAGCTCACTGCGAGCACCCCCGCCGGTGACGTGAAGCCGGCTGTTCGCCAGCCCGAGTGCGGTGAGACGGTCGAAGCTGTCTCGAAGGGCGAAGGTGCAGCCCTCCAACACCGCCCGGCACCACTCGGGCCGTCCATGGTCCATGGAGGCACCAGTGAACGATCCGCGGGCATGGTCGTTCCATCGCGGAGCCACTGAGCCGGAAAGGGCCGGGATGAAGATGAGGCCCTTGGAGCCGGCGGGCGCCTCGGCCGCCAAATCGAAAACGGCGGGCTGGTCGATGCCAAGGAGCTGGGCCACCCACATGATGCTGCCTCCCGACACGAACCCGGGATTCTCGATGAACCAGGTGCCCGGCGTGGCGTGTGCTCAACCAGACGCTCCGAGTCGAACACGGGTTGGTCGGCGGCGGTACCGATCGGTTCGGCGGTGCCGGTGATGTCGGCTACCACACCGGGTCGTGCAGCGCCGGCACCAACGGCCGCAGCATGGTCATCTCCGGTCCCGGCAATCACCTGGCAGGAGGGATCGAGTCCAACCTCGGCTGCCACCTCTGGGCGCACCTGCCCGATCACCGAGGTCGAGTCGACCACCCGGGGAAGCAGCTCCGGGTCGATGCCACACGCCTCCAGCATCTCTTCCGACCAATCCCGGCCGGTGACATCGAAAAGCATCGACGAGGAAGCGTTGGCGTGGTCCTGGGCAATCTGACCGGTAAGCCAGGCGGTGGCAACGCTCGCCGGAGGCAGGAGGTGGGCAGGGCGTTGATCGAGCCGGTCCAGCAGCCACATCATCTTCGGGGCAGCGTGAGAAGAATCGCAGTTCAGGCCCGTCACTGTGAACACGCGATCGGCGCCGATCTCCTGCTCGATGATCTCGGCGTAGGAGGCAGCCCTCCGGTCCATCCAGATGATCGCCGGATGCAGTGGAACCAGATCCTCGTCGGTCGCCGCCACGCCGTCGACCTGGGCATCGATTCCCACGTGGCTGATCGGTCCGTTGGCCTGGGCCGTGAGTTGCGCCACCACCTCGGCCAACGCCTCAATCCACTCGACCTGGTCCTGTTCGGCCCAGCCGGAAGCCTGAAACCTCACCCGGTGAGGGGCCGAGGCTACAGCCCGCACACGTCCGTCGTCGGCAACCAAGATCCCCTTGGTGCTCTGGGTCCCGATGTCGCAACCGATGACGAAACTCATACCCGCTTCTCCGGAGTTGTCTGACGTCTGATGTCTGATGTCTGACGTCTGATGACCCTAAACTTCACAAACGCGCGCGTCAAGTGGCAGTGGAATCAGGCCCTCGGTCCTTTCTTCTGCGACCCGGTCCACGGCGTGACACGTCACCGCGACGGCCTGAACCGGCTGCCTCGAGAAACGGCACGTCTCTCCCGCCCGCCCGTCTCGAGCGGCCGTTGCACCCGGCCGAGACGACTGCCACACGAAACACGGGCTCGGCCAGAGCGTACGCCATGGCGGACGGATCGCGAGGCGAGCTCCTGTTCGGGTACGGAATGAGGGTGGGTGAACGAGCTCTTTGACATGGCAAGAAACGATTCATGTGGACGTCGCCCCGACACAGGCCGATCCTTCCGATTCTGTTTCACACTGTCCCCCGACGTCGAGCCGTAGACACCCCCCGCGGGTCACCGGCAGGATCGACTTCCCCGATGTGCGCTCGATCCGCTCTCCATCAGGCTTGATCCCATCGCCGAACCCACGTCTCGACCCTCATGCGTACTGTCCCTCCCCCCGCTCGGCGCACTCAAGGCCACAAGCAGGCCACACAGCACACAACCACGAAGGTCTCGTGACCCGGAACACCTTGAACCTTCCGAGTGCCCGGCACACCCTCGGCTTCACTACCCGCCGGCGAAAGCAAGGAAGCGGGCCGGGTTATCGACGAACATCGTGTTGATCGCCGCATCGTCGACCCCCAGACCATGCAGGATCTCGACGAATCCCGTGGCGAGCCAGGCCAGGCCCGGTCCCCCGCCGAGCGACGTCCAGAGGGACCGGCGGGCACCATCGGTGGCCAGCATCAGGCGTTGGGTGTAGCCCTCTGCGACCATTGCCGCGACGATCGCCCCGGTGCCTTGCGCCGCGGCATCACCCTGACGCAACGCCTGGTCGTACTCGAGGTATACACCCGTGTCGAGCAGGTCCCGGTGATAGGAGAGGTCGGACACCTTGTCGGTATGAGAGACGACGACGCTGTCGAGGGGGACGCCGAGTTGTCTGAACAACTCGATCTGAGCCATTGCTCCCCGTCCTCCTTCGCAGTGGGTGAGGATGGGAACCCCGGTCGCCTCGTGAGTCATCGCCGCAGCCACGAAGACCCGGATGTCTCGCGCCGAAGGTGCGTCTTCGAGGACCGCGACCTTCACGATCCCGGCCCGGTGGGGTGTACGACGGATCACGGGCCCCATGTAGTCGTACCGATCGATCCCGTCGACGACGTCCGCGATGAAGAGCTTGGCGAGGACGTCGGCCGGTTCTTCGGCGGTCCATCGCTGGCCCTCGTAGTACTTGCGCGTGTGGAGCCCGGTGCATGCGACAACGTGGACTCCGCTGCGGCGACTGATCTCCGCGAGCCGGATCGGGCCCCGGCCCGAGGCCGCGGGCATGGCGTCGACGACGGCCTTGACGCCGGCGGCGGCACACGGTTCGAGCTCGCGAACGGCGTCATCGGCGCTGGGGAGGTGGATGTGCGGCCACCGGTCGATCACCAGTGGAGTGTCGATGATCAGATGCTCGTGAATATAGGTGAACCCCAGGTCCGCCGGGTCGATGTCGCCGAGGACGGTCCGAACCGAAGCTGTCATCGCTCGCCCACCTCCAGTATCGCTCCCCGGGCTCGCAGCCGATCTTGCACCTCACGGATCGGGACCTCGCGCACAACCCCGCCATGTCCTACCGCCAGCGCCGCCACCGTCCCGGCGGCCTGCCCCATCGCCATGCACTGGGCCATCGACCTGACCGATGCCTGCGCATCGTGGGTCGCTGAGAAGCACCGGCCCGGGGCCAGCACGTTGACGCCGTCGCGTACGACGAGCGTCGACAGCGGAATACCGACGGCCGTACCGTCGGGAAGGTACTCCCACGTCGTTCCGGTCCCTTTGCCACCGTGATGGTCCTCGATCGGCGCGCCGCACAGGCCGATCTGATCGTCGAACTGGCGGGCCGTGAGTACATCGTCCCGGGTGAGGCGGTAGTCGCCGAACACGTGTCTGGTCTCCCTCAGTCCGATCTGAGTCGACATCGAGACCAATGATGCGTACCGGTAGCCGGGAACCCGATCGATGAGGAACCGCGCGTACTCCAGTGCCTGGCGGCGGCCTTCCATCTCGGCGCGCGTGAGCACGTCCGGGTCGGTGGCGTTGCGCATGGACGCGCCGCTGCCGAAGACCTGATCGATCCTCGTCATGACGGTCGCCGTGACGCCCGGAATCGGCGTGACATGGTCCGACCCCTCGCGGCGTGGCAGGTCATACTCGCCCGAGTCGGCCGCCTCGGCCATCAAGGCGTGGAGTCGCTCTCTGCCGATCGAGGCCCTGGCCTCATGGTCGACGTTGACCATCCGGAACGTCGTCGTGAGCGACTGGGCCGGATCGATCGTGCCCGCCGCCTCATAACCGAAGCCGGCATGAGCGCACACGTCCGCGTCGCCGGTGGCATCGATCACGACCGTCGCACCCACGCGGCACAGACCGGCCTTGGTCGCGACGACGAGTTCGACGATTCGCCCGTCGGCCACGACGGCGTCCTGGACGAACGCGTGGAGGAGCACCGCAGCGCCCGCACCGACGACGAGGTTCTCCCATACGACCTTGAGGTGCTCGGCGACATAGGTGATGCCCGTCCCCGCGCCATACGTATTCGGACGTTCGAGGACCGTCCCGATCCTGCGCAGTTCGGCGACGACCTCGTCACCGATCCCGCCGACGACCTTGACGGCCCGCTCTCCGGGCGTATAGAAGCCATAGAACGTGTCGAGCACCGCCGTCGAGTTGCCCCCGAGGAACGGGAGCTTCTCGATGAGGAGGGTGCGCGCTCCCGCTGTCGCGCACGCGATGGCGGCGCTGGACCCGGCGACCCCGGATCCGACGATCACGACGTCGAAGTTCCCGTATTCGTCGATGTTCATGGGCGGCGCCGCCCTCGAAGCCCCCGTTCAGTGCACATACGGTGCAAGAACGTCCCGCGCGAGCAGGAATCCCCGTTTGACCAACTCTTCGGTGCCCTCGAACCGGCGATCCTCGTGCTCGACGCAGATCACACCGTCGTATCCGACCCGGTAGAGCGCACTCATGAAGGCCTGCCAGTCGACCTTGCCCAGTCCGGGGAGGCGGGGCACCTGCCATCCGATTCCAAGTGACATGACGCCGTGCTCGTAGAGCCCGTCCTCGTCGATCTCGAGGTCCTTCGCGTGCACGTGGTAGATCCGATCGCCGAACTCGCGTATCGCCCGCTCGATATCGATCATCTGCCAGACGAGATGGGAAGGATCGAGGTTCAGGCCGACCGTCTCGTCGAACGTCTCGAACATGGTTCGCCACATCGCCGGCGAGTGCGCGAGATTGTGCCCCGAGGGCCACTCGTCGTTCGAAAAGATCATGGGGCAGTTCTCGATCGCGATCTTGACCCCCTGACCGGCCGCATGTTCGACGATCCGGGGCCACACCTTCATCGCGTCGGCCCAGTTCTCCGCCTGCGTCTTGGTTTGGTCGGCGCCGATGAACGTGTTGACGACGGGGACGCCCATCGTCGCGGCCGCGGTGATGACCTTCTCGAGGTGCTCAATGACGGCGGTGCGGTGCTCGATGTCCGGATGGAGAGGATTCGGGTAGTAGCCGAGACCCGAGATGCCGAGGCCTCGATCGGCGAGACCGCCGACAACCGCATCGGCACGATCCCGCGTGAGCCCGTCGACGTCGAGGTGACAGACGCCGCTGTAACGGCGTGACGCTCCCTCCCCGCTCGGCCAGCAAGGGATCTCGAGCATGGAGAAGCCGTTGTCCGCGGCCCAGTCTGCAACGTCCATGAGCGGCATCTCCGGGAATGGTGCGGTGAGAAGTCCGAGCTTCATCCTTTCCTCCTTATCGTTGGACGGTCACCCAGCGTTGCTCCCGCGAGCTCTTGGCGATTGCCTCCGTTACGAGCAGTACATCGAGGCCGTCCGCGAACGTCGGGTAGGTCGGTTCGGCCGATGGAGATCCCTTGAGCACATCCTCGTAGACCTGGCCGAACAGAGCCCGGAACGTGTCCGGATACCCCTCCACGTGTCCCGCCGGGTATGCGGTGATCCGCACGGCCTCGGGGGCGTTGAGCGACGGGTCACGCTGGAGCAGCTCGTTGGGTCTCCCTCGATGCCCGATCCAGAGCCGGTCCGGATCCTCCGAGAGCCACGACAACGCCGATTCGGAACCGTCGACCTCGATGGACACCGAGTTCTTTCGACCGGCCGATGTCTGGGAGACGGCGACCAGGCCGCGGGCCCCGTTCTCGAAGCGGAGCAGGATTCCGGCACCGTCGTCGCTCGACATCGGCTCTTCGACGAGCTCGCCTTGATCCACGGCGGCGGCGAAGGTCTCGACCGGACCCGCCGGGTGTCGCCTCACGGGGACGAATGTGTGCAGATCCGCCATCACCTCCACGATCCGCTCCCCCGTGATGAATCGTGCGAGATCGAGCCAGTGCGACCCGATGTCGGCAACGGAACGCAGCGTGCCGGCTTCTTCGGGAACGAGCCGCCAGTTCCAGTCGGTCTCGAGAAGCAACCAGTCCTGCAGGTAGGCGCCGGTGACGAACCGAGGCTCGCCGATCGCGCCGTCACGCACCATCGACGCCATCTGGTGCCCCAGCGGGTAGAAGCGGATGTTGAAACACACCGCGTTGACGACACCGGCGGCGCCTGCCTTCTCGACGAGGTCCGCACCGTCGGTGGAGGTCAGGGCGAGCGGCTTCTCGCAAACGACGTGTTTCCCGGCTGCAAGGCACGTCCTCACCTGGTCGGCGTGTGCATGGTTCGGACTTGCGATGTGGACGACGTCGATGCCCGGGTCGGCGGCAAGCGCCTCGACGCTCTCGTACACCGCCGGCAGGTTCGCCGCCTTTGCCTTCGCGCGAGCCCGTTCCGGAGAGGAGCCGACGACACCCGCGACGTTGATGCCGAGCCGTCGAAGCGCCTCCACGTGAGCAACACCGATGAAGCCGACACCGACAACTCCCACGTTGATGTCCGACAACGTCATCAAGACCACCCCTTCACGCTGCGGCCATGACCCGAGAATACAACCATGCGAGACCCAGCACGATCACTCCGTAGAGCACCTGCTGGACGTCCTGGCCGGCCCCCAGAAAGGTGAACAAGGACTGGAGCACGCCCAGGATCAGAGCCCCGAGGAGCGTTCCGGTGTAGGTCCCGACACCCCCGAAGATCGAGGTGCCACCGATGACGGCAGCCGCCACCGACGGAAGCATGAAGGACGCGGCGAGCTGCAGGTCGACTGCACCGACCCGTCCACCGAGCAGGAGACCGGCGATCGCGGCGAACAGTCCGGCCAGCGAGTAGACGGCCAAGAGCACCTGCCACGAGCGTACGCCGGACAACCGGGTAGCAACAGGGTTGTCGCCGATGGCGTAGAGGTTCCTCCCGAACCCGGTGCGACGGAGCATGTACACGACGAAGACGGCTACCACGGCCCACACGACAACCGCCCACGGCAGGCTCCCACCAAATGTCGAACCACCTCCCAGCGTTCGGATGAACGCGCCCATCGAGGTCGACCCTTGGAAGATCGTTTGCGCCCAAGAGGTGAACAGGCCCAGCAGGATCGCCCCCATCGCCAGGGTCATGATCAGCGGATTCACGCGGAACACCCCGACACCGAGCCCGTTGGTCGCTCCGGCCGCGAGACCGACGGCCAGCCCGGCGAGGATCGCAATGATTGCGCCTTTCGGCGACTGGTTCGCAGCGACATAGGCGGCCCCGGTGGCGATCATGGCCACCGAGAGGTCGATGCCACCGGTGAGCATGAGGATCAATTGGGCGGCAGCCATGATGCCGAGCGGCGCGGCGACCAGCGCGGTGTTCCGCAGCCCCTTCACACTCAGATAGTTGGGTTGGATCGCGCCGGTGATGAGGACCAGCAAGACCAGCACCGCCGAGAGGACCATGAGAGGATGCTCCGAGAACCATCGCGCGGCGACCTGTGCCCTCGTGACCCGGTCACTCGGTTCCGAGGCGGTTCGGGCACTCATGATCTGCGTTGCCTCCGCAGTTCGAGAAGGCCGCCGACCATCATGACGAGGACGATGAGCAGCCCCTGGATGATCTGCGCCCGGTTCGGGTCGATCCCCATGGCGGTGAGGGTCGGGTTGAGAAAGAAGAGGATGATCCCGGCGGGGACGGCACCGACCACCGACCCGACCCCGCCCGTCAGGGCAACGCCGCCGAGGACGATGGCCGCGACGGAATTCAGCGTGAAGTTCCCGCCCAGGGCGTTCGGGTTTCCCCGCCCGGCGATGGCGGTGATCGCCAGGCCCGCAAGAGCTGCGTAGGCACCACCGATCGCGTACGAGACGACCTTCGTCCGGGCGGTTCGGATTCCCGACAGATAGGCGGCGTTGCGATTGCTCCCGACCGCGTAGAGCTCGAGCCCGCTTCGCGTCTTGGCCATCCACAACGCGACGATCGTGACCGAGACGACGAGGACCACCAGAGCAGGCCACGGATTGCGACCGATCCCCACTTCCGATCCGGTGAACAACCAGCGGAATCGTTTGCTCGTGCCCCCACCAGGTGATCCGAGAACCGCCAACGCGAGTCCCTGATAGATGAACAGGGTCGCAAGGGTGGCGACGATGTCGGGCACCTTCGACACGTGGATGATCCATCCGGCCAACCCATTGATGATCGCGGCACCCACGAGGACGAGCACCGCCACGATGAGCGTCACCTCGAACGGCTGACCATCCATGAAGCGGGCAGCCGCAACATTGGCGAGCACCATCAATCCGCCGACGCCGAGATCGATCCCGCCTGCGATCACGATGACGGCTTGGCCGACGGCCAGGAAGACCCAAGGCAGACCGTTGGTGAGAATCGATGTGATCTCGAACGACCCGAACCGGGGGATGAGCGTGGAGTACCGCAAGATCAAGGCGAGCAGGAGCAACCACACGCCCAGGGTCCACCCGTGACGGATGAGCCAACGCCGCCACGGCGGCATCTTCCCCGTTCCGATCACCTCCAGGTGCGTCGTCGTCACGAGCGGGCCTCCTCGAGTCCGTGCGCCGCGGTGAGCAGACTCTCCTCGGTGGCGGCTCCTGCATCCTGTTCGGCGACGATGCGCCCGCCGTACATCACGAGAACCCGATCACACACGATCGGGATCTCCCGAAGCTCACTCGTGTAGAGGAATATCGCAGCACCTTCGTCGGCGAGTTCCCGCAGCAGCTCGTAGATCTGAGCCTTCGTCTGAATGTCGATGCCCCGCGTCGGATCGAAACAAAGCAGTGTCTTGAACCCCGAGGCCAGCCACCGCCCGATCGTGACCTTCTGCTGGTTGCCGCCGGAGAGGCGCTGCACCTGGTTCCCGGCTCGCACGTCGATGTCGAGGCGGTTCACCGCGTTGTCGACGCGAATCGTCTCGTCACGAACGAGGCCGAACCAACGCCCCAGGCGGTTGTAGAGCGGAATGGTCAGGTTCTCTCGCACGGAGCGTTGCGGCAAGAGAGCCATGAGCCGATCGGCGGGTACGAGCACCACACCCATTCGGATCGCGTCATAGGGTGAGCGCGCATCGAGGCGGCTGCCATTGACGATCACTTCGCCACCATCGGGCCGCCGGTCTCCCGAGAGCAGCTGGAAGAGCTGATCCTGCCCCTGCCCTTCGAGCGCGGCGAGTCCGAGGATCTCTCCGGCGTGGAGTTCGAACGACACGCCGTTGACCCTGCCGCCCCGTTTGAGATCCCGTCCTGTAAGTACGACGGGCCGATCACCGGTGGAGACCCGTCTCGTAACGACCTCCCCGGCCACCGCCTCGGCCGTCTCGCCGAGCATCGCGGCCACGAGAGCGGCCTCGTCTCCTTCACCCGGCGCGAGCGTCTCGACGGATCGTCCGTTCCGCAGGATGGTTGCCTGATCGCACACCGCAAGCACCTCCCCGAGCCGGTGGGAGATGAAGAGCACCGACCGACCGCTCCGTTTCCACTCCTCCATCACGGCGAACACGCGGTCGGCCTGATCCGTTGTCAGCGCCGCGGTGATCTCGTCCAGTATGAGGAGCCGGGGATCCTGCGCCAACGCGCGTGCAAGATCGAGCAGGCGGAGCACCGGCAGGGGCAAGTCGCGAATGAGCAGGTTGAACTCCAGATGCCCGAGATCCAATCGGCTCAGCCAATCGCGAACGACCGACTCATCCAGATCCGTGAGCCGCAGGTTCTGCTGGATCGTCAGGTCGGGGATGAGGGTCGGGTCCTGAAAGACGGTGGCGAGACCGGCTCCGACGGCATGCGTCGGTCTTCGCAGATCGACAGGGGACCCATCCACCAGCACCGTGCCGGCATCGGGTGGGAATACTCCCGAGAGGATCTTGACGAGCGTGCTCTTTCCCGCTCCATTGGCACCGAGGAGTGCGTGGACTTCGCCGGGCATCACCGTCAGATCCGCAGAGCGAAGTGCCACAACGGCGCCGTAGCGCATCGCGATGTTCCGAGCGCTCAGCAGCGGCACGGCCTCGGTCACAGTTCCTCCATGGGCTTGTGTGGTCGAGCGCCGATCCTGGCGGCGCTCGACCACGTCGGTCAAGACGTCAGATCACTCGCCCGGGCCTTTGCAGTCCACCACCTGGCCGGGGGTGTAGTGCGTCCACGGTTTGATCACCATGTAGGAGCTCCATCCGGCCTGCAGGGCAGGCAGATAGATTTCCTTCAACGTCTCGGCGTTGTTCGCCATGTCCAAGACCTTCGGCGTCAGCAGGGTTTCACGCGGGTGGCTCTTCCCCTGCAGGAGATCGATCGCGATCGATGCTCCAACGCCGCCGATCGCCGGCGGATTGGTGACGGCGGCACCCTTGAAGTCCGGGTACAGCGAGATCACCTGACCGATGAACCCGTTGTTGTCTGCACCGACGACCGGAACGTAGGGCTTGTCGGCCACTTTGAACTGTTCGACGACCGTGTAGTCGATGCCGGATGTCCAGATACCGTCGACGTCCTTGTTCGTCAAGATGTCCAGAGCTTGGGCTGCGCCAACGCTCGGGTCCCATCCGGTGAAGACCTCGGAGACGATCTTGATACCGGGATAGTCTTTGAGTGCCTTCTGGAATCCCGTGTCGCGGTCGGTGTCGGCCGGTACTCCGTCGATACCTCTCATGTACGCGACGTTGCCGGATCCGCCGAGCTGCTCGAACAGCCAACGGGCCCCGAGTTCACCGTAGGCCGTCTGATCGTTGGTGGCCACGTACGCGCTCGGCGCGGTGACCGCCTGGTCGATCGAGACGACGACGATTCCCTGTGAGGTTGCCTCTTCGATGACCGGGTTCAGCGCCTCACGATCCGAGGGGTTGATGATGATCGCGTCGACCCCTTGGGAGATGAGGCCCTGGATGTCTGCGATCTGCTCGGTCGCACTGGCGTTCCGGTTCGCAAGGATCACCTTGTCGACAACCCCGCTGGCGAGGGCCTCGGCCTTGATGGCGCACACCATCTGCTCGCGCCATGCGTTTCCGACGAGGGTGTTGGACACCCCGATCGTGTATGTCTTGTTGGTCTCCGGCGCTGCTGTCGTCTGGGTGGCCGCAGTGGTCTCCGAGCTACCGCTGCTGCCACATGCGGCGGCCACAAGAGCCACCACCGTGAGCAACAGAACAAGCCGCAGACGTAGTGTCAGTGTTTTCATGCGTCCCTTCCTCCTCTGTCTCTGTCCGTCCATGGCCATCGTGTGGCCGTTTCTCTTCGGTGCCCGGCCCTGTCGGACCGAACGCCCGGCAAGGCGCTCAGCTCCGATTCCGAGCCGTTCATGAACTTCCTCCGTTGCCTGCCCCGACGAATCCGGCGTTGACCGTCTCGGGGTCGAAGATGTGCTCGATGATCAACGCGGCGGCCCCGATGATCCCGGCCCGGTCACCGAGCGCCCCGGTCGTGATCTGAAGATCGTTCGTGCTCAGGGCCGTCGACCGCTGGTAGACGATCTCGCGGATGCCGGCCAGCAGCTGTTGCCCGGCTTCGGCGATATCTCCACCGATGGAGATGACGGCCGGATTCAGCATGTTCACCGTCGCGGCCAAGACCCCACCGATGAGCCTGCCCGCGTCTCGCACGGCGTGAATGGCGTCGCCGTTTCCTGCCTTCACGAGCGCCACGACGTCGCGACTGTCCACCGTCTCGTGCCCTTCGGCTCTGAGGCTCCGGGCCAGGGCGGCTCCGCCCGCCGATGCCTCGAGACAGCCGGGGTTCCCGCAGCGGCACATCACGTCGGTGGGTCCCGCCTGAATATGACCGATGTCCCCCGCGGCTCCCCGGGCCCCTCGGTGAAGCCGCCCACCGAGGATCAGACCGGAGCCGATCCCCGTTCCGACCTTGACGAACACGAAGTCGTCGACCCTCGGATCCATGACCCAGAACTCGCCAAGCGCCATGATGTTCACGTCGTTGTCGACGAGCACGGGCACGCCGTACCCCTCGACGAACCGGTCGCGAATCGGGTACCCGTCCCACCCGGGCATGATCGGGGGGTGCACGGCACGGCCCGCGGCGAAGTCGACGGAGCCGGGAACTCCGATTCCGATACCCCGCACGTCGGCGGAAGACCGTCCGGCCTCTTCGGTAAGTGCACCGAACGTCTCCTGCACCCAGCCCAAGACCTTGGTCGGGCCGTCTGCGATGTCGATGTCGTGAGAGATCTCGGCAAGCGGGTTGGCGTCGAGGTCGCAGATCGCCAGCCGGGAATGCGTCGCTCCGAGATCCGCGACGAGCACGACACCGGACGCCGCGTTGAATCCGAGCATGGTCGGAGGCCGGCCTCCGGTCGAGGCGGCCTCGCCAACCTCGTTCACGAGACCCTTCGCGATGAGCTGATCCACCCGTTGAGTGATCGTCGACCGGGCGAGACCCGTGATCGACGCCAGTCCGGCCCTGGTGATACACCTCCGTCGACGAATCAGATCGAGGAGGTCGCCCGGTGAACCGGTTGGCGCACACTGACCCATCTGGTCATTGAAGCAGTGGACATTGTTCGCGTCAACAACAAAGTCAGCCCTCCTCAGGCAGTAGCGCCCGGACCTTCTGTCGGAGCTGGGCCGAAGTGCCGGGTTGTGAGCTACAGGCATTGGACGTTCCTCAGCATTCCTCGGGCTTGGCCAGCACGTTGGCGAGCCGACGCGCATGCTCTCGAAACGCAGCATCGAACAGCTCCATCGACCGCTCCTCCCCCACGAGCGTCGAGCTCGTCAGGACCGGAGGCAGCGCTCCACGCTCGAAGAGCAATGCTGCGGTCTGGACCTTGATCTCGTTGGCGATCGCGATGTTCGCCACGGTGGATCCGGGCCCGACACGCGTTTCCGGCCCCGAGAGCTCGATGAGCGAGTCGCCCGGCGGCGTGCAGAGATCGATCACGATGTCGGCATGATCCAGGAGGCGGGTCCCGCTGGAGTGCCGAGGTGTGCTCGCCATCGAGTGCGCCACCGAAGTCACCGCGATGACCGGCAGGCCGCGCTCTTGCGCCCCAATGGCCATCTCGATCGGCACGGCGGTGGAACCGCTCGTGCTGTAGACGATCATTGCGTCCCCCGACCCGAACGAGAAGTTGGCGAGGATCCGATCGGCGAGGCCCTCGACCCGCTCGATGAACATCGCCTGGCGTTGCCCGTTCGCACCCGTGACCTGTGTATGGAAGGTCATCGACAGCTCCACGATCGGGTGGAACCCCGGATAAGAGCCGTATCGGGGGAACATCTCCTCCACGGGGATACGCGAATGTCCGGTTCCGAAGACGTGGACCAGACCGCCTCCTTCGATGGCGCCGGCGCAGACCACGGCAGCCTCGGCAATGGCGTCGAGCTGCGTCTCGGCGATGCGTTCGAGGATCTTCGATGCCTCGGAGAGCCAGCGCCCCCGGAGAGTTCGGCCATGTTCATCGCTACCATGCATCCGGTCTACGCCTTGCTTCCCTGCCGTCGATGAGTAAATGTATAGACAGGTTAGGAAGCTTGCACTGGTACGGTCAAGAAGAGCCGGAGGAACACGACGTGGCGACACCACCCCGATACATCGAGATCGCCGAGTACGTGCGCGGACTGACAGCTGAAGCCTCTCCCGGAGACCGGCTGCCCTCGGATGCCGAGCTGTGCGAACGCTTCGGTGTCAGCCGCATGACTGCCCGCCAGGCGATCACGCTGCTCGCCAACGAGGGTCTGCTCGAACGCCGCCGCGGATCGGGCACGTTCGCCTCCGCTCGGCGCGTTCCCCGCACACTCGGCTCACCCCTCTCGTTCTCGGAGAGCACGCGCGGTCGCGGCATGAAGCCCACATCGCGCGTACTGCGGGCCGGCCCGACCGACCTCACGCCGGAGGACGCGGAGGCGCTCGGCATCGAGATCACCGCACCGGCAATCGTGCTGGAGAGGCTGCGCCTCGCCGACGGCATCCCCATGGCCATCGAGCACGCAGTCATGCCTGCAGACGACTCCGGTCTCCTCGATGAGGACCTCACCTCGGGGTCGCTACACGAGGCGTTCGAACGCAGAGGCAGAACCCCGACGCATGCCAACGCGGAGGTCGGCGCCAGAAGGGCGACGAAACGCGAACGTACCCTCCTCCAGCTCCCACCGAGCGGCATCGTTCTCACGGAGATCCGCACGATCTTCGACCAGTACGGCGCACCGCTCGAACACACCTCGACGTTCTATGCGGCGGATCGCTACACCTTCATGGCTGTCCTCTATCGGGGGCCCGGCGACACTCCGTCATGAGTATGCGGCGCTTCCTCGGACTCGATCTTGGCGGCACCGATATCAAGGTCGCCGTTCTCGAGCAGGCGGCCGGCGCCGATCGGCCCCGGGTCACGTTCACCGCGCGACACGCCACGCATGCCGAACGTGGGCCCCGGGGCGTGACCGATCGCCTGATCGAGGTCGGGCATTCGACGATCGACGAAGTGGGCCCGGTCGAGACGGCGGGGCTCGGCGTTCCCGGTCTCTTCGATGCCGACACCGGGAAGATCCTGCTGTTTCCGAATCTCCCGGGACCGTGGCCTGGTCATTCGTTGCGCGATCCCGTCGGGGATGGACTGGGCGTTCCAACGGCACTCATCAACGATGCTCGAGCCTTTCTTCTCGCCGAGGGGACTCTTGGGGCCGGTAGACACTGCCGGATCGTCATCGGGCTCACGCTTGGAACAGGCATCGGGGGTGGCATCATGATCGATGGACACATTCATCTCGGTGCCTTCGGAACGGCCGGAGAGGTCGGGCACCAGATCATCGTGCCGGATGGCCCGCTGTGCGGCTGTGGCAACCGCGGCTGCCTCGAGGCGCTGGCGAGGGCACAGGCGCTTGCCGACATGGTCGGAGTGCCGGATGTCAAGACCGTGTGCGAGCGGGCGGCCGCCGGCGACCGGAAGAGCCTCGCAGCCATCGACACGGTGGCGGGCTACATCGGTACCGGTCTCGCCAATGTCATCACGCTCCTCGGCCCCGACTGCATCGTGATCGGAGGCGGGATCATGAACGCGGGCGAGATCGTGCTCGAACCGATCAGAAGAGCGACGCGTGCTCGCGTCCGGTTGGCGCCTGTCGACGAGATCGAGATCGTCCCCACCGAGTTCGGCATCTCGGCGGGAGCGATCGGTGCCGCACTCGCCGGTCGCGCTCAGCTCGATGTGCGTTGACGGTAGTCGTCGAGAATCGCCGCCGTCTGCGTGGCGCCGGCTCGTTCGGCCCCCGCCTCGATCACGGCGAGAAGCCCATCGAGGGTGCGGACGCCGTGTGCCGCCTTCACCTTGACCGCAGGTGAGACCGATGCCCGCATGAGCCGGAGATCTTCGAGTGTCGCTCCCGTGGGTGCGAAGCCGGTCGATGTCTTCACGTAGTCGGCACCGGCCGCCTCCGCGAGTTCGCAGGCACGAACCTTCTGCACGTCGTCGAGGTAGGCGTTCTCGAGAATGACCTTGACGAGTGCATCGCCGCCCGCCGCGTCGACGACCGCCTTGATGTCCTCGCCGACCTGCTCGAACTCACCCGAACGTAGCCGGCCGATGTTCAGCACCATGTCGAGCTCGACGGCGCCGTCGGCCATCGCCCGCTCCGCCTCGAACACCTTCGTTGCGGTCGTGTTGGCACCATGGGGGAATCCGACGACGGTCCCCACGGCGACCGGCGAGTCTGCGAGACGTTCGGCGCAGAGCGCAACATCGGCCGGCCGGACGCACACCGACACGACCGAATAGCGATCGGCGAGCGCACATCCGGCGATCACGTCGTCGAGAGTGAGCTCCGGCTTGAGCAGTGAGTGATCGATGGTCCCGGCGAGTTGCTCGTATGTGACGTCTGCGACGGTGAGTGCTGTTGGCTGCATCTGTCGATGATCCCACGAGGCGCGGGATATGTCTAGACAATTCCTCTTGGCCAGGACCGGCAGGCATCGACGATCGCCGCCGCCCGCTCGGCGACGACACCGAGATCGTCGTGATTGGTGAGCCAGCCGCCGACTCCGACCGCGAGAGCTCCGGCGGCAAGGAATGACGCGGCGTTGTCGGCGGTGATCCCACCGGTCGGAATGAGGGGCAGGTCGCCGAACGGTCCCCGCAGGGCTTTGAGGAGTCCGGGGCCACCGACCGATGCCGGGAAGATCTTGATGGCGCCCGCACCGGCGTTCCACGCCGTGGACACCTCGGTCGCCGTGAATGCGCCCGGGACCATGGGGATCCCGTTGCCGAGAGCCCAACGGATAACGCCGAGGTCCGTATGCGGCGAGACGAGGAATCTCGCTCCGGCATCGACGGCCGCTCCGGCATCGGCGACGGACATGACGGTTCCCGCCCCGGTGACGACGCCTTCGGCAACACTCTCTCGGATCGATGTCATGGCACCAGGACTGTCCATCGTGATCTCGAAAACGCCGATCCCGGCGCTGCGGAGCACGCGGGTGACCTCGCCGACCCGGCCGGGGTCGAGTCCGCGGAGGACGGCGATCAGGCGCGCCTCGACCACCGCGGACGGCAGCGACACGCGGTTCACGCCGATGTCTCCGTGACGCACCACCCGCCGTCGACGGCGAGCACCTGACCGGTGACGTGCCGAGAGGCGTCACCGAGGAGGAATGCGCCTGCAGCGGCGACGTCTGCCGCATCGAGCAGACCGCCGGCCAGCGGCTGTTTGCGTGCCGCATACGCCACGATCTCCGGATCTTCGGCGGCGCGCCTCGCCATCGGTGTTCTGACAAGTCCCGGAGCGACGGCATTGACCCTGATTCCGTCGGCGGCGTAGTAGGACGCCATCGATTTGGTGAGCGAGATCTCGGCCCCTTTGATGGCCGCGTACGCGTGCGTTGCGAAGAACGTGGAGGCGGGATGCGAAGCGAGGACGCTCGTGACGAACACGATCGAGCCCCGAGTCCCCGACTCGTTCGGGTCCTGGGTCCGCATTACGCTCACGACGTTTCGAGCCGCCAGGAATGCCGGGTAACCGTTCAGCCTCAGCGTTGCCTCCCACCCCGTCAGCGGCATCTCGTGGATCGGTCCGTCTCCGAACCGTCGCCCACTGCCTCCGGCGACGGCGAACAGGCCGTCGATACGTCCGAAGCGATCGAGGCAGGCCTTCGCTGCATGGTCGGCTTCGGCTTCGATTGTCAGATCGGCTCGGGCCCACTCACAGACACCGCCGCCGGCCGTCACCTCGCCGGCAAGCCGGGCGCATTTGGCTTCGGTCCTCGACACGACAAACACCGACGCTCCGGACCGGCCGAAGATGCGCGCACCGGCGGCCGCGATGCCGGAGGCACCGGTGACGAGGATTACCCGGCCGTCGAGATGGTCATGCATCGTGCCCCCTTGTTAGCACACCGGTGGCACCGGTCCATCATTCGTTCCCGGTTGAAGTGACGAGCCTCGCCGGTGCCAGGTCGTCCTTCCGACAGAGGTGCAGGCCGGCGGTGGACATCGGCATATCGGTGCATCGTCCGATCGACACGACAGTGCAGGCGTCCACCTGAGGTCCTTGTTCTCCGCACGCCGAGACCGTCCAAGCAGAGGGCGTACGCATGGACGAAGCTCCACTCTGCCAGGAGATCGACGACGCAGAGCTGGCACCGTCCGTCACGTTCGAATGGAGCCACACGGCACCAGGCGCGAGCCCCGGAGCGTCGCACGACCGATGCCGGCGAACTCCGGATCGCCCGAACCGGTGTCATTGCCCCCGCCGCCAGCCCTCGGCGTGGCGGCGGTGCTTCGGTGCGTCGAACCCGGCACGCGCCAGCACCTCGTCGAGATCCTCCACGTCCAGGAAGTCGCCGTAGAAGACAAAACGCGAACCTGTCGGGATCGTGAGGCTCCCGTCCGGAAACACCATGACGTACAGACGGTCCAGCGTCTCATGGCTCAGCCAGCTGATACGCAGCCGGGTCGAGGCGACCCGGCTCTGCAGCGCGGCGAACTCGGCGTCGGTCACGACCAGGCCATCCCAGGGGACCTCGGGGTCCATCGAACGGGGAAACGCCTGAAACACGTTGTAGAACAGACGGTTCGGGCTGCGTGAGGCCCGCTGGTCCAACAGCGCCACGATGTTCGTCACGTCGTCGATGTTGAAACGGCTGACCGGCGTCGCCACCTTCACGTCGATACTCGGATGCGCCTCGAGCAGGTCGAGAGCGGCCATCACCGCGCCGAAGTGGCCGGGCTTCTTCGTGCGCGACGACACCTCCTCGCTCGCCCCGTCGAGCGGCAGCGACACGAGATCGATGTCGGCGCCGTACCGATCGAGAAAACCTGACGTCATCTCATCGCCGGTGGTGGAGATCGCCACTTCGAGACCCTGTCGTTTGGCATCGTGAATGAGCTCACCGATGTCCGCACGTTTGAGCGGGTCACCGCCGGTGAACACGATACGTCGGGCACCCGTGGCAGCGATCTTCGCCACGATCGCCAGTGCCGTGTCGGTGTCGACCTCCGCGATGGCCTGCGGTCCCCAGCAGTACGGACACTCCTGGCTGCATTCGCTGGTGACGTGAAAGTCGAACGTGGCGACACCGGGCACGGGATCTCCGATGGTCTCTGCGACCACCCTACCGGACGGGGCATTCGCGCCGTGGCGCCGAAGACCGAGAGCCGCCTACTCGGCGATGGCGGCCATCTCGGCACCGGTGAGCGCCGTCAGGTCGGTCGGCGCCACCTCGACCTGCACTCCTCGCCTCCCCGCGCTGACGAAGATCGAGTCGTACCGGCCGGCGGAGGCATCGATGAACATCCGAAGGCGGCGACGCTGTCCGAACGGGCTGATCCCACCGACGACGTACCCGGTGAGTCGCTGCGCGTCGGACGGCTCGGCCATCGTCGAGTGCTTGCCACCGGCAACCCTGGCGAGCTTCTTCATCGACAGGCGCCGCGACACCGGAACGATCCCGACCACCGCAGAGCCGTCGACCGTTGCGACGAGGGTCTTGAACACGCGTTCGGGGGCCGCACCGAGAGCGGCTGCGGCCGCCTCACCGTAGGAGAGGTCCGTGTTGCCGATCTCGTAGGAATGCACAGTGAAGGCGACACCGGCAGCTCCGAGTGCTGCGATCGCGCGAGTTCCGCCCTTGGCCATGTCGCCATGCTGGCACACGACCACGGCCGCGGGCGACCGGCTCGAGTGCAGCACAGCTCCGATCGTGCTCAAACGCGCCCGGCCCGTGCGTCCACCCCACGGCCCTGCACCGCTGCCGCGTCACGATGCGAAACATGGAACGCGTGATGCCTGGCACCGGCATCACCCGGCAGACTCCTCGCTCCCGCCGTCCGGGCCGTAGATCTCGATCTCGCGCCACGCCACCCAGCTCGGACTCAGCGTGGTCGTCACTCGCACTGCGACGACGTCGGTGACCGGCTCGGGGAACCGGTACTCGAGGATGTCTCCGTCGGCGGTCGGGCCGTCGAAACGGTGCAGGGACACGGTCCTGCCGGACGCGAGTGTCGCGACGATCTCGTGGACGGTCCGGCCGGCCGGCCACTGGGCGATCGTCAGCACGATCGAGCCGACGTCGATGCCGTCGGGGAACGCCATCTCGATCCACTGCGGCGCGTCCGCCCCGGAACCCCACTGGGCAGCGCCACCGTCGACGGCGGCCTCCGGCGGCTCGGCCGGAAGGCTTCGTGACGCCCGTACCGGCGCATGGAACGCGACGTCGGCGGTGCGGACGTCCGCGGGGCTGCATGGGTTCCGGCGTGCCGGTGACAGGGCGTCGAGCAGCAGCCCGTCCTCATCGACGAGCCCCCACGTGGCGTCACCGATCGCTCTCGGCGCCTGCACGTATGCCCAGTGCAGCCAGCCGTCGAACCCGAGGTCACACGAGTCGGCCACCCACGTCTGCAACGTCCACGCGGCGACGTCGAGCTTGGGATACCGATCGATGAACGCGCCGAACTCGCCCATGATGATCGGTCTGGCCGTGTAGTCGACCATCCCGAAGTTCTCCGCCATCTTCGCCAGGTCGATGTCGCCGCCCGGATACGCGTGGAAGTCGAAGAAGTCCAGGTCGCTGTCGGCGACCAGCGGCGCGGTGTCGACGTACCGGTCGTCACCGATCGTCGTGTCGTTCGGGAAGCCCGGTGTGAAGAACCCCATGGTGACCAGTCCGTCCGGATCGTGGACCCTGATCACCGATGCGACCTGGTCGATGTAGTAGCGGATCCCGTCGGTCGTCATGGCTCGCTTCTGTTCCGGATCGGAAAGGTCGTAGCCGTGGCCGTTTGCGGTCGTCACCACACCGGAGCTGAGCGACAGTGGCGGCTGTCCGGCGAAGAACCACTGCTCGTTGAGGATCGACCAGGCAAGGATCGCGTCGAACGCCGCATCGGCGTCCTCCAGGCCACCCATCAGATCATCCCAGTAACGCACTGCCGCAGCGACCCCGGGAGCAGTGAGGTAGTGGGCGTTGCGGTAGCCGGCGAACTGGTCGGATGCGCCCTTGTTGGACTCCTCCCAGTAGCCACCCTGATCCGGCAGGTCATTCGATGTCAAGAGCAGATAGAGGCCTTGTTGCCGGGCGATGCGGGTCACCTCGGCAATCACCGCCAGATACTCGGGGTTGAGGCCGCGGCCTTTCGAAGAACCGATGCACGCGTCTCCCGAGCCGCACGAGTCCATGAACATGCGCACCGTCGTGTACCCGGCCTCGGCGAGACGGGCGAAGTCGGCGGTGACCTGTGCCTCGTCGAAGACGGCCGGTGAGAACACCCGATCTTCGAACCCGCCGGCGACCGGAACGATGTCGAAGTAGTCCACGCCGACCGGAACGAACGACTCACCGGTGTCGGCGACGACGAACCGGTCTCCGTCGATCGTGATTCGCGACACGGGCCGCTCCGGCACGGTCGTCGGAGACGTGGAAGTCGAAGCCGGCGGTGTCGTCGCCCGGGTCGTCGGAAACGTGGACGCCGAGGCCGGCGGCGTTGTCTCCCGGGTCGTCGCCGGTTCGGTGACCGGGGACGTCGTTGAGGAGTTCGCCGGTGCCGCCGTGCCTGGCGAGCAGGACACGGCCGCCATGGACACGGCCGCCAACCAGACACCCAACCTGTACCTCATCACGGCTCACCCTATCGGCGGATCGCAGACCGCGCCGCCGCGGACGACCAGGTGGTTTGCAGCACCGCTTCGGTGCAGCCCGATGGCCCCCGGCCGGATGAGACGGCGGCCTACAGGAGGCTGCGGCGCCTTCTGCCTCGGGCGGGACGTCGAACGATCCGCTTCGGTGCCTCCGGGGTGAGGTCTGAGGGCGCCTCCCAGGAGGCGAGGTCGTCGAGACGGTCGTCGTTGGAGAACATCTTCACGATCGGTTCGAGCAGGCCCGCCTCGTTCTGGATGTTGCGCATGGCGACGAGTTGGTCCCATTCGACGAACGTGACGACCAGGCCGGCCTCCCCTGCTCGGGCCGTCCGGCCCGAACGGTGCAGGTAGGTCCTCGAGTTCTCCGGCACGTCGTAGTGGATCACCACGTCGACACCGTCGATGTCGAGGCCTCGGGCGGCAACGTTCGTCGCGACCATGACCTGCACCTTTCCGGCGGTGAAGTCGGCGAGCGTCCGTTCACGCTTCTTCTGTGGAAGGTCGCCGTGGATGGCGCGCGCCCGCACACCCAGATCGGCCAGGTCGTGAGCCGCCCGGTCGCATGACCGCTTCGTGCGGACGAAGACCAGCACCCGGTCGGCCGACCGCGCGATGCGTGCCGCCACCTTGGGCTTGTCCATGTGGTGCACCTGGATGAACCGGTGCCGGGACGTGTCGACGGTGATGGTCTCGGACCCGACGAGGTGCATGATCGGATCCTTCATGTACAGATTGACGAGCTGCGACACGCGACCGTCGAGCGTCGCGGAGAACAGCATCGTCTGATGGTCCGTCTCGAGCTGACGCAGCAGGTAGTGGACCTGGGGCAGGAAGCCCAGGTCGGCCATCTCGTCGGCCTCGTCGAGGACGAGCGTTTCGACGGCGCGCAGCGACACGACGTTGCGGTCGGCGAGATCGATGAGCCGTCCCGGCGTCGCGACGACCACTTCGGTGCCTCGCTGGAGTGCGTCGATCTGACCTTTCATCGACGCCCCGCCGTACACGGCGGTCACGGAGAAGCCCCGCCGTCGTGCGAACGGTTCCAGCGCCTCGGCGACCTGGAGGCACAGCTCCCGGGTCGGGACGAGCACCAGTGCCACTGGTTGTTTCGGCTTGGCGGCGTGGAGCCGTTCGACCAGCGGCAGCCCGAAGGCGAGCGTCTTGCCGGACCCGGTCTTCGCCTGCCCGCACAGGTCCTTGCCGGCGAAGCCGTCGGGAAGTGCGAGCGTCTGGATCGGGAATGGGGCACTGATGCCCTGGTCATTGAGGATGGCGGTGAGGTCCTCGGCGACGCCAAGGTCCCTGAATGCGGATGTGTGTTGATTTGCGGCGATGGCCACGGTGCTCCAAGAGAGGGTTCGACAGGCTCGATCCGCTATGGAGAGCCGCCGGAGTTGTCCGGCCTAGACCACCCTAGCGGATAAACCGCGTTCCGCTCGATACCTGCGCCCCCGACTCTGGGCCCATGGCGGCGTCTGGACCCCCTGGACCCACTGTTCTCGAGGGTGCACAGAGCCCCCACCGGGCCGCGAGTCACCGGCACCGTTGCTCACATCCGGTAGGTTCAACGGTGGAGGTCGGGACAGTTGAACGACACCGCACCACCGGAGGAGCGAGATCACAGCCCTTCCGCCGCGCCCCGCTACACGAAGGCGCGGCATCACCACGATCTCGAACGCATGCGCCGGCTATTCCACCGCATGAACCACTTCATGGTGCTCGCCTGGCGCCTCGGATTCGGACCGGTGCTCAACATGTGGCCGTCTGTGACCGGGCGGATACTCGTCCTCGTCCACACCGGAAGGAAGAGCGGCAACCGCTACTACACGCCGCTGAACTACGCACCGGACGGAGATGCCCTCTACTGCCTCGTGGGCTTGGGACCGCGAACGGACTGGTACCGCAACGCCATGACCGAACCGAACGTGCAGGTGTGGCTGCCGAGTGGTCGGTGGTCCGGCGTTGCGCGCGACGCGACACACGATCCGGATCGAAACACCCGCATGCGCCAAGTCCTGATCGCGAGCGGCTTTGCCGCCTGGACGCTCGGCTTGTATCCGAAGAGGATGAGCGACGAGCAGGTGGAGGAGGCGACCCACGACTACCGTCTGGTGCGCATCGTGACGGCCGAGCATCTCGCCGGTCCCGGAGATCTGGCGTGGGTATGGGCACTCCCGGCTGCGGCGGCCCTTTCGTGGACGATGCGACACCGGCGACCCACACGATCCGGCTGAAGCGATCCGGCCGAAGACCGACGATCCTACGAGACCTCGGCTCCCCCAAGGGATCGAAAATCCGTGCCGGTGGGCTCTTGGAAGGGGCGCAGCCCGAATTCGGGAAGCATGGCGAGGAGATGGTCGAAGATATCGGCCTGCAACGCCTCGTACTGTGGCCACCGGATATCGTTGGCGAACACGTAGATCTCGAGAGGGAGCCCTTTCGGTCCGGGTGCGAGTTGCCGGATGATGAACGTCATGTCCTTGGCGATGCCCGGCAGGCTCTTCAGGTAGGAGACCATATAGGCGCGCAGCGTCCCGATGTTCGTGAGCCGGCGCGGGTCACCGATCATGCCTTCCGGAGGCTCGTTTGCAGCGTTGTACTCGGCGATCTCCTGACGTTTCGCCTCCATGTAGTCGGCCAGCGGAACGAAGCGGGTGAACCGTTCGACCTCGTCATCGGTGAGAAATCGAACGCTGGACATGTCGATGTTGACGGCCCGTTTGATGCGCCGGCCACCGGCTTCGGTCATCCCCCGCCAGTTCTTGAACGATTCGGAGATCAGCTTGTACGTGGGGATGGTGGTGATCGTCTTGTCCCAGTTCTGCACTTTGACGGTGTGCAGGGCGATGTCGATGACATCGCCGTCGGCGTTGAACCGGGGCATCTCGATCCAGTCTCCGACACGAAGCATGTCGTTGGTGGCGAGCTGGATCGATGCGATGAACGACAGGATCGTGTCTTTGAAGATGAGCAGAAGGACGGCGGTTGCGGCGCCGATGCCGCTGATGAAGAACCATGGAGACTGGTTGGCGAGGACCGCGACGACGAGGACGGCGGCGAACAGGTAGATGAAGATCTGGACGACTTGCAGGTAGCCCTTGATCGGCCGGTCTTTGGAGACAGGGAACGTCTCGTAGATGGTGTTGACCGCGGCAAGGAGCGATCCGAGGACCATCGCGGCGATGACGACGACACCGGCGCCGGCGACACGCCGCCACGCTTCGACCCAGAAGTCACCGAGGCCGGGAACGGCGGAGACGCCGGCGTAGAGGACGACCGCGGGGATGAGTAGCGAGATGCGGTGTTGGAACGTGCGATCTGCGAAGACATCGTCCCAGCGAAACGTCGTGTGCTTGGCTGCCCTGCGGATGACCGGGAGGCCGAGGGCCCGCACGGCGAAGTAGGCCAGGAAGGCGAGAGCCACAACGACGGCAATGGCTACGAGGGTGGCAATGATGCCGGTGCCGAGCCATCGTTCGAACAGGTTGCTGATCGTCGTCTCCATACGGGTGTGAGCCTAGAAGACCGCCAGGCAATAGGTGGCATGCATCGCGGTAACCACACCGGCGAGAATGCTTACTCCTGGACCCTGCGTATCCGCCTCGCGATCCCGAGTCGACTCGAGGTCGCGTCACGGGGTATCGATACCGGGCGCCAGCTACGGAATACGAGTCTGCGTGGAACGAGTGGGCGGCTGGGCAAGTCGGCTCCAATTAGGCTGGATCGAGAAGCGTCTCTACGACTCCTGTCCCATTCTCCGGGACACAGTTCCGTCCTACGGAACGCGCGTCTAGACTGTGGAGGAGTCACCGGGGGAATGTGTGTGCATACGAACAACATATCGGAAGGGCAGACAGTCACGGCAATCGAACGGGCTGCCGACGTACTGACCCTCTTCGCGAACTCGGACTCACCAACACTGGGAGTCACCGAGATCGCCCATCATCTCGAACTCTCCAAGGCGGTCGTCCATCGAATCCTCACGTCGCTCCGCCACAAGGCGTATGTGGATCTCGATGAGAAGACGCGGCGGTACTCGCTGGGACCTGCTGCACTGAATCTGGGCCTTTCCCACATGCAGCGCCTGGATGTGCGAACCGTCGCCCGTCCGTTCATGCAGAGCCTCTCGGACGCAACCGGGGAGACAGCGACACTCTCGATTCACAGCGGCGCCCACCGAACCTACGTCGATCAGATCACGCCGCCGCGTGAAGTCAAGATGACCGTGCAGCTGGGAAGGCCGTTCCCGCTCCATGCAGGTGCCTCGTCGAGAGCTTTTCTCGCGTCCGACGATGAGCGAGAGGCATACCTGGACCACGGCAACCTGGAAAGGCTCACCGAGCACACGATCACCGATCAAGAACGTCTGCGTGAACTCATGCGCCAGATCCGCGCGCAAGGATATGCGACGTCCAGCGGCGAGCGCCAGCCCGGTGCGTCATCGGTTGCTGCGCCCGTGTTCGATCACGAGGGTCGACCGGTCGCCGTGATGAGTGTGTGCGGCCCGGCCGAACGGTTCGCCGGTGAAGTCGAAGCCGCAACCACCCTGCTGCTGGCAGCCACCACGTCGGTTTCAGAGGAACTCGGATACCGGCCATCTCGTGCTGAAGGAGGAACCAATGTCCACATATGACCTACTCATCAGAGGCGGAACGCTGGTGACCGCCGAACAAGATGGCATCGCCGCTGATATCGGCGTCAAAGGAGGCCGGGTGGCCGCCATCGCCGACCACCTGCCAACTGATCAGGCCGAGAAGGTCGTTGATGCGTCAGGGCATGTCGTGCTCCCGGGTGGAGTCGACCCTCACTTCCACATAGGGATCTACCAGCCGGTCGAGCAAGACGCGTTCCATGAGACCCAGTCCTCGTTGGTCGGTGGCGTCACGACGGTGGTCAGCTACTTCCGGACCGGCAGCCACTACCTCGACAAGACCGGTTCGTACGAGGACATCTTCCCCGAAGTGATCGACAAGACCGCCGGTCACGCTCACACCGACTTTGGCTACCACCTCGCTCCGATGACCAAGGAGCAGGTGGGCGAGATCGACCGGCTCGCCGGGGAAGACGGGGTGCCCTCGTTCAAGCTGTACATGTTCTACAAGGGCCTGAACCTGGCTGCCGACTCCACCGACGCGGGCACCTACACGATGGCCGGCAGCTACGACCTCGGTCACGAGTACGCCGTCATGGAGGCGATCAGTGCCGCCAACGACAAGTACGCAGACCGGCGTGTCTCCCTATCGATCCACTGTGAGCAGTCCGAGCTGCTCACGTTCTTCATCGACCGGGTCCGCAGCAAGGGGAACCCTCAGAGTCTCGCCGACTGGAGCGCCGGCCGGCCGCCGCTGAGCGAACGCGTCGCCATCGAGGAAACGGTCGCTCTTGCCGCGGCAACCGGATGCCCCATCAATCTGCTGCATCTCTCCTCTCGAGAGGCTCTCGAGACGGCCGTGGAGGCCCGCAAGGCCCATCCTCACATGGATATCCATCTGGAGACAACACTGCACTTCCTCGCCCTCTCGAACGACAAGGTGACCGGGTTGGGCGGCAAGGTGAATCCACCACTGCGCACCGCCGACGACATCGAGGCACTGTGGGAAGGCGTGCGCGACGGATGGATCAGCTGGGTCGGTTCCGACCATGCGTGCTGCATGATGGAGCAGAAGGGCAACGACCTGTGGCACGCCCTGCCGGGCTTCGGCGGGACCGGGCTTCTCTACCCCGTACTCCTGAGCGAGGGATATCACAAGCGGGACATTCCCCTTTCTCGCATCGTTCAGATCGCTTCGACGACCAGCGCGAAGGCGTATGGCTTGTACCCGAGAAAAGGGACGATCGCGGTCGGCAGCGACGCCGATTTCGCCATCGTCGACCTCGATCTCGAACAGACCGTGACAACCGGGATGCTCCTGTCGGCCCAAGACCACACCCCGTTCGCAGGTGTAGACGTCAAAGGCTGGCCGACGACAACGATCCTGCGTGGCAAGGTCATCTATCAGGACGGCAAGGTCATGGGACCTCCCATCGGGCGCTTCATCAAGCGTCCGGTCTGAACAGATCCCGCAGCTTCAACCAGACTGCCCGACCGATCGCCCGGCGAGATAGCCAAGACCGAGAGCAGACAGGAGACCGTTGCCGGCAAGGTAACCCTCCGCGCCATGGCCAGAGATGCCGACGGCAGCCCCTCCGGCAGCGTACAGTCCATGAATCGGGGACCCGCCACGAAGAACCCTGGCGTTGTCGTCGACCCGCAGACCGCCCTGGGTGTGGAACAGGGCGCCGGTCACCTTCACCGCGGCGAATGGCGCCTCCAGCGGGGCCTCCCAGTCGGTGCGCCCAAACGGGTCCTTCACCCGACCCCGGGATGCCTTGTCTGCCTCGGCGATGGTCGCACCGAGCACGGCAGCGTCGACATCGATCACTTCGGCGAGTGCGCCGACATCTTCGGCCCATCGGACCGCTCCGACCTCAAGGAGGTCGTCGTAGTCTTTGAACACTCGACAGGCCCTGTCGATACGACCGTCAAAGATCACCCACGCCTCTCCGCCGGGCTGTCGCAGGACTTGCACCGCATACTCGGAGTATCCTGTCGGCTCGTTCCCGAAACGACGGCCCAGAGCGTTGACGAGGAACCCTCCGTGCATCACCACCGCCCAGGTCACCAGCACCCCGTGTGGAGTCGCAACCGAGCCATGTCCCTGATAGGCATCGAGGCATGCCGTGTCCGCGCCCACCATCGCACCGATCGAAAGGGCATCTCCTGTCGAACCGTCTCCACCGAAGTACAGACCACTCTCGATCTCAGGAATGAAACGGTGTACGAGCTCCGGCACGGCCCCAAAGCCATTGGTCGCCAACACGAGCGAACCGGTGCGGATCACCTCATGGCCGCCATCGGGCGTCTCTGCCTCCACACTCGCAAGGGCACCTGCTTCGAGCTGTACCCCGGTGACACGCATGGGCACGATCACCGTGATCTCCTCGGAGCACTTCACGGCCTCGAGCAGGTGCCGGTGCAACGTTCTGCCTGCACGATCAGGCACGGCATGACAGCGATCACGTGAGTGGCCCGGATAATGAAAGTCTGTGACGAGACTCAGCGGCACCTCCAGGTTGTCGGCCATCCACACAACCAACTCGGGTGCGACGTTCGTCAGCGCTCTCGCGACGATCGGATCCGCACTCCCCTTCGTCTTGCGCATGATGTCGTCATAGAAGCGTTCCGGTGAGTCATCGATGCCCGCCGCCGCCTGCCAACGGCTGCCCGCGGCGGGAACCATGGCGGTGCTCATCGACGTGTTCGAGCCGAACCGAAAGGTCTCCTTGGCCTCAAGCAGCGCCACGGACTTGCCTGCTTCCGCTGCCGCCAGCGATGCAGCGAGTCCGGCCGCCCCGGCTCCGGCCACGACGACGTCGACATCGACCGATGGGCTCATTCCGTCCTTCTCACGACGAGATGGCGTCGAGCAGCCAAAGCCAGCAGTTCGAGCGCAAGAGCGGTCGGATCGATGACCGTCGGCCCCTGGGAGGGCTGTACCTCCACGGCCGAGCACCCGTTGATGACCGAGTCGACGTTGTGTGCCTTCAACTCGTCAAGAGCAGCCGCGAGGGCCCCATTCCATGTTTCGGTCCGGACGATGTCTTCGAGATCAAGATGCAGGACCTTCACCACGTCGAGATGCCCGCCCAACCCGAATGCTTCGATCCGTCCAGTCAGCTCGTTCGCGATGGCCGAAGTCCGGGTTACCGCTCCAAACGTGTGCCCCAGCGCGGCGAGGTAGCCGGCGGTCAGCTTCGTGATGCCGAACACGGGCACCGGCGCCTCGGAGGCCAGCCGCTCGAGAGCAGGATCGAGGACACAGTCGGGCAGGATCGCATCGTATCGTCGCGGGTCGGTGCGCATCGCCTCGTCGAATACCCACTGCTCGGATTCCCGGATCTGCTCTGCGCTCTCAAGCCGGTCGGGCCCCCCGGAGATGCTGACCAGTTCGATCTCCAGGGGCGGCGGGGCGAGCGCCGCGTAACGGGCCTGTCGGCGAACAAGTTCCTCGTTGGGGACCACGATCGGGGTAATCGCTCGTATGCGCATGTCAGTCGACCTCCTCGACGAGTACGGATAGTGGTTCGCGGGCCTGCGGAGCCTCCGGAAGTGCACGGACGATCGCCTCGAGATCCTCGGAAGCAGACGCTCCGATCAGGGCGGCCAGTTTGCTGCGAATCTCTCGCCAGCCCAGGGGACGGTGCGCCTCGGCTCCGATCGGGTTCTCGACTTCGGCCGTCCGGGCGGTCCCGTCGGCCAGATGCACCGTGACCCGGGCCCCGCGCCGTTCCGGCAGGCGACGTTCGAACTCTTCGGTTGCGCGGACCGACACTCTCGCCGCCAGAGCTTGCACCTGCGGGTCCGCCCGGTGTTCAGCATCCGTTGCCGCCGGACCGAAGCTCCCATCGCGCAGCATGACCGCCACGACATAGGGGATGGAGAACATGGCGGCCAACCGTGACGGCCATTCGGTCCGGTTCAGGCTTGAAGCGATACTGTATGTTTCGACGTCGACCGACACGATCTGCGCGAGTTCCCACGGCTCGCGGAGCAGCTCGACCGCGTCGGCGGCGGAATGAGTATATGCGCATGCTGCGTGGCGCTTGAAGTAGCCATTGGAGATCTCGAATCGGACACCGAGATCGGCGATGAGTTCCTCGACGTCGAATGATCCGAGAATCCTTCCGAGACTGTATACGGCCGTATCATCGGTGCGAGCAAGGCCTGCGGCAGCCATCCGGGCCGCAACGACTCCTGCAACGCCGGCGGCGCCCATCCAGGTGTTGCGAATCAGATTCCCGGTGAACGCAGACTCGAACGGTGCCGCCAGCACCAATCCAGACGCGGCATCGAGTCCGGCGGCAGTCTGCTCGGCGTCGAGCCCCAACAAGCGGGCGGCCGCTGCTGCGGCTCCAGCGGACCCCCAGTTGCCATGCGGATGGACTCCCGGGTGCAGCCGGGTGGCGCGACCATAACGAGCGGCGATCTCGTATCCGGCCAGAAACGCCGTCAACCACTGTTTTCCGGACGGCGCGGTCTCGAAGCCCAACGCCAACGCTGCCGGGAGCACATGGCCGGCAGGATGTCCTCGCGCGAACTTGCTGCCCTCGTCGAGTTCGAGACAGCAGATGGCCATCGCGTTGATCCAGACAGACGGCTCCGTCGCCATGGTCCGCCCCAACCCGACCAGGGGAACCGGCCCCTGCGTGACCCAACGGTCGGCGAAGCGGGCGACCTCGGATGTCCTCGCTCCCGCTGCAGCGACTCCGAGAGTGTCATAGAGAACGAGCAGCGTCCGATCCTGAATGCTCGGTGGCGTCTCCTCCCACCTGAGCTGCGAGACAAACGATCCCAGGCTCCGCAACGCGTTCGTGACCTCTCTGCCCATTCGTTGCTTTTCACCCATCGCTCACCTCCGATTCAGCACGCCCGCCGGCACCGATGACCCGTGGTGCGACCGTCGTCACATCCCCAAGTACGCCGACCGGACCCGATCGTTGCCCAGCAGTTGCTCACCCGTTCCCTCGATGACAACGTGTCCGCTTTCCAGCACATAGCCTCTGTCACAGATCTGTAGAGCATGCACGGCGTTCTGCTCAACGAGTACCACGGTGACCCCACGCCGGCTGATATCACGCACAACGTCGAAGATGCCGGCCACGAGTATGGGCGCCAGGCCCAACGAGGGCTCGTCGAGCATGAGCAGCTTCGGACGCGCCATGAGTGCCCGGCCGATCGCCAGCATCTGCTGTTCACCTCCGCTGAGCGTCCCAGCCTCCTGACATCGGCGCTCCTCGAGACGGGGGAAAATCTCCAGGACTTCTTTCAGGGTCTCGGTCTGCCGAGATCTCCCCCGTCGATATGCCCCCATGGCAAGGTTCTCGGCCACCGTGAGTCCCGGGAACAGCTTTCTCGCTTCCGGCACCTGAATGAGCCCGTGCTCAACAATGCGGCGAGGTCTCCACGTGTGAATAGGGTTCCCTTCATACGTAATGGTTCCACTCGTAGGTCGCATGAGACCCGACACCGTCCTCATCGTTGTCGTCTTGCCGGCACCATTTGCGCCGATGAGCGCGACCACTTCCCCCTCACTCACCCGTAGCGAGACTCCGTGGAGGACCTCCAGGTCGCCGTAGCCGGCGTGAAGCGCGTCAATCTCCAGCAATCTGGAACTCCTGACCGAGGTACGCGTCGATGACGGCCTGATTCCGAGCGATTGCGCCGGGCACTCCGACAGCGAGCACCTCCCCGTGGTGCAGGACCGCAATCCGGTCCGAAACCGACATCATGGCCGCCATGACATGTTCGATGACAAGGATGGAGATGCCCTTGCTCCGAATCTCGCGCACGATCTCCACCATCTCGGCACCCTCTGTGGGAGTCAAGCCCGCCATGACTTCGTCGAGGAGCAGCAGCGTCGGTTCCGTCGCCAACGCTCGAGCGAGCTCGAGGCGCTTGCGAGCCGCCAGCGTCAACGACGAGGCCGGCATCTGCATCATGGAGTCGAGTCCTACAAAGTGGATCACCTCACTTGCCTTACGCCGAGCGTCGGCCGGGTCACGAACGCGCAGGAATGCCCCCACCATGACATTGGAAAGCACACTGAGCTGCCCGAAAGGCTTCACCACCTGGAACGTGCGCGCGATGCCCCGTTCCGCGACCGTGAAGGCGGGGAGCCCGACCAGCGAATCTCCCCTGAATCGAATCTCGCCACGGTCGGTCCGGATAGCGCCGCTGATCAGGTTGAAGAGAGTGGTCTTGCCGGCTCCGTTCGGACCGATGAGGCCGAGGATCTCGCCTTCGTTCAGGTCGAGGCTGACATTCTTCACGGCTTGAAGCCCTCCGAAGGACTTCGAGATGTTCCGGACTTCAAGGAGGACACTCATCGTTCCATCCTCGTTCGGATGCGTCGAACAACACCAACGACACCCTCCGGTGCGAAAATGATCACGACGATGAGAAACGCCCCGAACAGCATCCCGTCCAGTCCGTTGACACCCTGCAAGAAGCTCAGAAACGCGGGCGGCTGCCGGACGAGTGTGCGGGTCCCTTCTCCGAGAACCGCCAGGACGCCCGCTCCGACGAGGGGCCCCCAGATCGTGCCCACGCCGCCCACTATGGGACGCAGCAGAATCTGCACGGACACGAGCGCGCCGAAGGCGAGATCCGGGTCGATGAAGAGGAAATACTGCACATAGAAACCGCCGGCAAGAGCGGTGAAGAACCCGCTCAAGGCCACGGCCAAGAGCTTGTACTTGAGAGGATCCACTCCCAGGGCAGCCGCTGCATCCTCGTCGTCCCGTATGGCGACCATGTAGTGGCCGGCTCGTGACCGCACCATCCACACGGTGGCCGCCAATGCCAGTGCCAAAAGCAGGAGAATGACGAAATAGGAGTTGCGTTGGGTGTTCTCGAACTGGAACCTGGCCCAGTCATCACCCCCCACCAACGGGATATGAATACCGATCGCCTTGTTGATGAACGACGAACCACTGGCAAGCAGACGCAACATCTCAGCGAACGCGAACGTGGCAAGTGCGAAGTACGCACCCCTGAGCTTGTACCGAAACGAGAGATACCCGGTCACAAGACCGAAGACGGCGGCCAATGCTCCACCGATCAGCAGCCCGACCCAAGGCGACAGCAAGTACTTCGTGAGCAGAACTGCCACCGTGTATGCGCCGATACCGAAGTAGGCGGCGTGTCCGAATGAGAATTGACCCGCGTAGCCACCCATCATGTTCCAGCCGGTTCCCATGAGAGCGAACATCAGTGCCACGGTCGCAACGGTGAGCGCAAAACGCGAAAGGAAGAACGGTAGAAGGGCGAGCAGTATCACGACGATCACCAGCGCACGAACGTCCTGTGATCCGATCCGGACGGGATTCATGAGACGCTTCATGAAACGATTCATGTCCGGCTCCCGAACAGACCCTCGGGGCGGAGCAACAACACGAGAATGAACAGCGCGAAAACCCCAATCAGTTTGGACGATCCAGGAACAAAGAGCTGAGTGAGTTCCTGTGTCAGCCCAATGAGAAACCCTCCCGCGAGGGCACCCTGGATGCTGCCCATGCCGCCGAGGACAACCACGACGAACGCGATGATGTTGAATGTCTCACCGGCAGTGGGGCTCACGAAGAAGAACGGCAGAATCAGAGAGCCTGCTGCGCCGACGCTCGCCGCTCCGATCCCGAAGGTGATCAGGTAGATACGTCGAACGTCGATTCCCACCAACTCGGCCCCTTCGGGATCCTGAGCCGCTGCGCGAATGGCGGTACCGAGTGGCGTACGTTGCATCAGAAGGAAGAGACCGCCGGCCAAGAGCAACGACACAATGAAGGCTATGGCTTTGGGAAGCGTCACGACCGCCCCGAATATCCGGAGCGGAAAGTCGATCGCAAGCGGACCTAACGCAAGCGCGCCAGACGCATAGGGAAGCTCGATCGATCGGGGAGTACCGCTGAAGAGCACGAGGAGCAGATTCTGGATGAACAGCGCCAAACCCAATGTCAGCAAGAGCTGGTTGTGCAATGGCGCGTCCATCACCGGGTTGATGATCGTTGCCTGGATCACCACTCCGATGATGAACAGAAGCGGAATCGTGACCAGCATCGCCACGTAGGGATCAATCCCGTAGGACCTCACCAGCACGAATGCTGCATACATGGCAACGCTCATCAGGGCGCCATGAGCGAAGTTGATGATATCGAGCACCCCGAACACGAGACTGAGACCCATCGACACGAGGCTGTAGACACTTCCGATGAGAAGCCCACTCACGACCGCCTGGACGAAGATCGTGTGGTGTAACTCCCACCACCCGGTCCCCCAGGCGAGCAACGCGAGCACCGCCACACCAAAGACAACGAGGGCGATCCGGAGGAGGATTCCTCCGGATCGCCCTCGCGTCTCAACAGTCGTTTCCGCCACGAACGCTCCTCTGGCGCGGGGTTGCTACTTCCAGGACACTGCCGGGTACTTGGGCTGACTCTCCTGGAGTTCGGCAGGCCACACCTGCTGCACAGCGCCATTCTGCACCTGCATCAGCACCGGTTGCGCATTCACGTTCTCACCTGCCGAATTGAACTTGATCGGCCCCGGGTACGCCATGAGATGATCTGACAAGTTGGTCTGTGACAACGCATCACGAATGGCCGTGGGATCCGTCGAGCCGGCTCGCTCAATGGCATCTGCAAGCACAACGACCGCCTGATAGGCGAGCACGGAGGCTGTGTCCATCAGCTCACCGTACTGGGCTTGGTACCGATCGCGAACGTCGGCAACCTTCGTGCTGGCGGCGTTGTAGTGGTAATTCGAATCGAAGAAACCCTCGGCTCCGGCCGCGAAGTCAGCAGTGAACTCGGGCGTGTCGAACGCACCGTTCGCGACTCCGAATATCGCCTTGACATCGACGGCAAGGTCCTTGGCGGCGCGCGCCGCCAAGAGGCCATCGTTGTAGTAGCCGGTCACCACGATCACATCCGGCTTGGGGGCGGCGGCCTGGGTCATTTCAGTGGTCAGGTCGGTAACCGTGAACGCACCGTAGGGAATCTCCGCGACCACTTCGATGCCATAGTCGGCGGCGGCGGCCTTGAATGCCTCGAAGACGCTCGTACCGAATCCGCTCTCTTCGTGTAGGTAGGAAACCTTGGTGACCGGCTCTCCGGCGGCCGTGGCAACCGTATTCAGGAATTCGGCTCCGTACTTGCCCATCGCCGTCGCGTTCGGCTGAACACGAAACGAGTACTTGTAGCCCTGCTGCAGGATCGAGTCTGCTACGGCCACATCGATCACCAAAGGCACATTGCTACGTTCGGCGATGGCGGCAACGTTGGTGGTGACCGACGACTGATAGCTGCCGATGAGTCCGACAACACCTTCACCAACCAGCCGCTCGGCTTCCGCCTGACCTACCTCCGGCGCTCCCGTCGAGTCCGCGGACAGCAACTCCAGCTTTGCGCCTCCAAGGGATGCAATTCCACCGGCCTCATTGATATCGGCGACGGCCATCTTCGCGGCATTGTCCATCTTGGTCCCCGCACCGGCCAGCGCACCCGTCAAGGGATGGATGGCCCCGATCTTGATGGTCTCCACCGGTGCAGCAGCCGTCGTGGTTGCCGCAGGCGCGGTCGTCGTTGTCACCGTCGCTTGCCCACTGGTCGTGGTCGTCGCGGCTTGGGTAGTCGGGGTGGTCGTTGTCTCACTGGTGCCACTGACACATGCGCTCGCGATGAGTGCCAGCGTCATCACCAGGATGAGAAGCTTGGAAAGCCGCTTCATGAAGTCCTCCCGTTCAGCCTTCAGAGCGTTTCTTCTAGCGAAACGCTGTTCCTGAAATCTATCATCCTTGGTATGCCAGTGTCAATGGAGCGCGAATTCGGTCCTGACCATCCCATTCAGATCGTGGCTCGTTATCTCGAGCTGTCGAGCTGCAGGAGGCTCGCCGAAGCCCAAGGCTGCCTTGACGATCATGCCCAATTGATATTCCCCAATGGCACCTTTGCCGGTGTCGAAGACATGGTCCAAGCAACTCGAAGTCGGTATCGGAGCATCGCCAAAACCTACGTCTCCTGGGATGTGGCGTACCACGAAGACGGATCGGTGGTCGTGGTGAGCACCGGCACGTTGAACGGCATCAACAGCCACGGAGTCCCCTTCTCCGGAGTCCGTTACATCGACCGGTTCGTGCTTCGTGACGGGAAGATCACCCTGCAACAGGTATGGAACGATTTGGCGGAGGCACGTGTCCTGGAACGCCGCGAATAGCTGTAGTCACCGCTGCGACAGGAGAGTGTCGGTCGTCAGGACCCGACCGAACAACCGGCCGAAACTGATCACGGATGCCCGGTGCAGCTGCGCCGACGCCGCAGCGCAGGCATCGTCGACAAGGACACACGGATAACCGAGATCTGCGGCTTCTCGACCGGTGCTCTCCACACACGAGTTGGTCGATACCCCTGTCAAGACGACCTGATCGACCCCGAGACGGAGGAGCACGTCGTACAGATCCGATCCAAGGAACCCACCGGCGGTGGTCTTGATAACCACCGAATCGCCCGGCGACGGCGCAACGAGTTCGAGGATCTCATGGTTGGGACTCCCCACCCGGTTGTTCGTCGCAACCATAAGAGGCCGAAGGAACGGCGCGACGTCATCAAAGCTGCCGGTACGGCTCCCCAAAGCCACATAGACGACTGGAGATCCCACCGATCGATACCGATCGAGCAGACGACGAACGTTGGGCACGACCTGCTGTTCGATACGGTCGAACCTCCACGCACCGCGATTCGCCTCACCCCTCTCGGCGAGAAGTCGACCCAACCCGTGGTAACGAGACGCAGACGCGTACTGCAGGTCGATCACGAGGAGGGCAGATCGGGAGATCTCGAAGTCGAACGGGGCGCGAAAGTCGATCGCGTAGTCGTTCGAGCACTCGGGCACTGCAGTTGGACACATCACGGAATCGCAGTACGGCGCCCCATGTCGAGCAGAAGTGTCGACCCAGCGAGGGCCGTTGCCTCCGGGTCGAGGAGAAGGCTCACCGCCCAGGCAACCTGTTCGGGCATCGCCAGTTCTCCCGTCGGTGCCGCCGACTGGAGCCGCTCGAGCATGACCTCTTCGTCAAGATGTTGGACTCGCGCCATGTCGGCAACAAGAGCACGAAGACGGTCGGTGTCCACCGGACCCGGTGCAATTGCATGGCACGTGACACCACGCGGGGAATACGCGCGACTCAGCTGGCGAACGAGATTGGCCAACGCTGCGTTGGCGACCCCGGCCGTAACTGCCTCGGGAATCGGGTCGTAGCCCAGATTCCCTGTCACGGCAATGAGTCGGGAGCCGCGCTCCAGATGCGAATCAACGGCCCGCACGAGACGAAGCATGCCGTTCACTTTGAGATCGATCGCTGCGCTGACGGCATCTGTCGTCACGTCATCGACAGTCCCCCCAAGGGGTATGCCCGCGACATGAACGGCAACACGGACCCTTCCTCCCAGCTCCGCGGCGATCGACTCCGAGGCCGCATCGGATCGCAGATCCGCAACACAGGGAACGATGCCGGGAACCGTGTCGGCGAGTTCTGCGAGGGTTTCCGCGGTACGGCTCACGGCAAGCACAGTGAGGCCACGCCCGGCAAGACGCCGCGCTATGGGCCGGCCCAACGCCCCGCTGGCTCCGACGACAACGGCCCACTCACTCATGCGATCTCCAACACACGGTCCACACTCGGCGCCTCCTCGAGTCGCCGGACCGCCTCCACCATCGCGACAACGTCGCTCTCCGACAGCCGGCGGGAGGCGTTCAGGCGGAACTTCGTGGTGAGTTCTTCGCGACTCAAGGGGCTTTCGGGACCACCTCGATTGTGACGAACTCGATGTTCGAGCACGGCTCCGGACGACATACGAACCTTCAGAATGCCACCGAAACTGTTCGGAAAGGCGTCGGTGGCTTCCTCATCGGCGACACAGCGGACCAACTCGGCGAGTCGGAGACGATCCGGATCTTCGATCGTGGCGTCGGTGAAATCATCGAGGTACACGCCGAGCCCTCCCCCGCCGAGCAGGGCCGTGGCGACCGTGAAGGGCCCGCTGAACTTCGCTGCATACGGGCTCGAAGGATGCACCTTCTGCTCTGGAGGCTCGGCAATCGTACGCAGGGTCGGTGCAGCAACACCGAGTTCGATCTCGACGATATCGGCAACGCAAAGCCCTCGGGATCTGAGTGCGAGTGCAGCATCGATTCCCGCGTGGGTGAAGTGGTTTGTCGGATACGGCTTGTAGTGAACCCGCTGCAACTCCCATCGGCCACCAAGATCGCCAATGAGAGCCTCCTCGTTGAAACGTCCTTCCGAGTACGCCCGGAAGAACCCGAAGCGGCCCTCCAACACCGTGGGAGGTCCGGTGACGCCCCGCAAAGCGAGCTGGCCGGCGGAAATGCCTGCGTGCGCCGCCCAACCGCAGTGCATCCGCTTGACGGAACCTCCGGTCCGGTTGGCTTCGAGGAGCCCCGCACCCATACTGGCCGCGATGCCGATGGCGCTTGCCATGGCAGTTTCGTCAAGACCCAAGAGCATCCCGGTCGCGGCTGCCGAGGCGAGGGTGCCACAGATCGAGGTCGCGTGGAGACCGTTTTCGAAGAAGACGGAGTTCTTGATGGCCGGGTCGTAGGAGGCGGCTCCCAACCGAACGTTGATTTCGTCACCGACGGCCACGGCGACGAGCGCCTCGAGTCCGCCGGCTCCGGATGCCTGGGCGGCAGCAAGCACGGCGGGCACGACCGAGGCGGAAGGGTGCAACACCGATGGAAGGTGCGTATCGTCGAAGTCGAGAGCGTGAGCCAGGGTCCCGTTGACGAGCGCGGCACTCGGGGCCGGCAGGCGAGTTGTCTTCCCGAGCACTCCAGCTTCGGGCTTGCCGCCCCAGTCCGACACCATCTCGTGCACGGCGTCACCGGGTTCGTCGCCCCACGCCGCCAGGGAATTGCCGAGCACGTCGAGAATCTTCGACTTGACGTCTTCGACAACGACATCGGGAATGCCACGATCGCGCGTCTCCACGGCGAAAGCGGCCAGTCGCTCAACCAACGTCTCAGCCATCGATGACCGCCAGCGGCCGAACCGGCGATCCGGTGGCTCCGACCAGCTTCAGGGGGGCGACGATGAACAGGAACTCGAAGATGCCTTGCTCGGCGAGACCGGTGAGATCCATCACTTCGATGATGTGGATACCCGATTCGACAAGCAGAATACGGTGTACCGGCAGGACGCTGTGACCGGCGCCGGGCCGGATGACTTCAAACGCAATGGTCTCGGCGCCGGCAACACGCACTTTCCGGTCAACCAGCCAGTGACCGGCATCGATACCGAGTCCGGGGGCTCCCCCAGCCTGACCACGAAACGTCTCGGGGTCGGACCAATGCAGCGGCCATCCCGTGCGAATCAATGCAGCTTCACCCGTGCCCGGTCGTGTGCCGGCTCGCTTGGCGGCCGCGTCGAGGTCGGCTGCAGTGACTTCGTATCCGGCCGGCAGCACATCTACCTCATGAATCGCTGCGACGTCCAGCAGCACTCCTCGACACAGAATCGGAGCGATGGTTTCGACACCCAACACGGCGAAGCCTTCATGGCTTTGCACGGTCGCAGCATCGATGCTCCCGTACAGTTTGCCGTTGTGTGACACGTGGGCCAGCGAGTCGATGTGAGTACCGACGTGTCCACCGGTAACGATGATCTCGTTGGCGGCAGAGCCACCGTCGGGACGCATCATGTCGCCGTGCCGGCGCAGCAGTGCCATCTGGTAAGCAGGATGATTGGGCGATACGGGCATGCCCCGCCGCATGCCCTGCGCCAGATCGATGACACGCGCGGAACGAAGTGCATCCCAGTCGATACCGAACGGTGCGGCCATCGTGTTCCCTCCCTACTCAGATGATGCCTTCGTCTTGCAGCCGCTGCAGATCTTCCTCGGTAAGACCCAACTCGTCCCGAAAGACCTCTTCGTTGTCCTCTCCAAGGCGCCGGCCCGCCCAGCGGATCCTGCCTGGAGTCTCCGACATTCGAAACAATACGTTCTGCATCCGGATGTCGCCGAGTTCGGGGTCCTTCACTGTCGTGATGGAGTCGAGCGCGCGGTATTGCGGATCCTCCATGATCTGCGCGATGTCGTAGATAGGTCCCACCGCCGCTTCCGCCTCCTCGAAGACGGCAGCGACCTCCTCTGCATCGTGTTCGGCTATCCATTCGCCAACATACCTGTCGAGGAGGTCGCCGTGCTCGGCACGGGTTCGACCCGACGCAAACCACGGTTCCTCGATCACCTCCGGATGCCCCACAAGACGCAACACCCGCTCGGCAATATTCTGTGAACTGGTCGAGACGGCAACCCAGCGGCCATCGCGAGTCTTGTATGCATTCCTGGGAGCGTTGTTGACCGAGCGATTCCCGGTGCGCGGCTGCACGAGACCCAACTGGTCATACACGAGCGGCTGTGGACCGAGGATCGTAAGAATTGGTTCGATGATCGCCAGGTCGATGATCTGCCCGGTTCCACCTGCACGGTCGCGGTGATACAGGGCCATCAGAATCGCGATCGCCGTCGCCTGAGCGGCAATACCGTCGGCGAGTCCGAACGGCGGCAAGGTCGGCGGTCCGTCTGGTTCACCGGTGATCGCTGCAAAACCACTCATGGACTCGGCCAAAGTACCGAATCCGGGTCGCTTGGCATACGGACCGAGCTGACCAAACCCAGTCACTCGGGCGAGGATCAACCCGGGATTGACACTCTGGAGACGGTCCGGGCCGATGTTCCATCGTTCGAGCGTCCCCGGACGAAAGTTCTCGATCACGATGTCGGCGTCCTCTGCGAGGCGCACGAACAGCTCCTGACCTCGCGACTTGCTGAGATTCAGGGTGATCGCCCGCTTGTTGCGGCCAAGCATCTTCCACCACAGAGGCACGCCGTCCTTCATGTAGCCGTGGTTTCGAACAGGATCGCCTCGCGGATGTTCGATCTTGATGACATCGGCGCCGAAGTCGGCAAGGATCGTCGCCGCCAAGGGACCTGCGAACAGGGTGGCGACGTCGAGAACTTTCACACCGTCGAGCGCTGATGGCATACTTGTTCCACTAGAGGGAATGTCGTTCCGATAGTATCATCCCGAACCTTCCTGTACCAGATCCGACTTCACACAGGCGTCACGCCAGGAGGCATGTGTCACAAATGACCGCCCGAAGCTACCTCTACGTTCCTGGTAACGCACCCCGAATGTTCGCCAAGGCAAGCGACCGAGGAGCGGACGCACTCATCTTCGATCTGGAGGACGCCGTGCCTCCGGCAGCGAAGGCCTCGAGCCGGAACCTCGTCTCCGCATGGCTCCAAGAGCGCGGGCCCGACGTGACGCCGCCGGCATGGGTGCGGGTCAATCCCATCCGAGGCCTCATGGAGGACGATATCGCGACGGTCGTGCATCCCGGTCTGGCCGGCCTCTACGTGCCCAAAGCCGAAGATCCCGACACACTCGAGGAGATCGCTGCATTCCTCGACGATCTCGAGAAGGAACGAGCCACATCGAGCATCCTTCTCGCACCCATTATCGAATCGGCTGCGGGATTGCAGGCGGTCTCCGAGCTGGCAGCGGCTCGCCGTGTATCTCATCTGGCCATGGGCGAAGCCGATCTCGCCGCAGACCTGGGCATCAGCGCCTCCGAAGACGAGCGTGAGTGGATATCGATTCGGATCCAGGTCGTCATTGCCAGTGCAGCGGCCGGGATCCAACCCCCGTCCGGAGCGGCGAGAATCGACATCGCGGACCTCGATGGTTTGCGAACCTCGTCAGAGCGCCTCTACCGCCTGGGCTTTCGGGCTCGCTCCGCGGTCCACCCTTCCCAGGTCCCCGTCATCAACGACGTCTTCACCCCTTCTCGAGCCGAGGTGGCGGCCGCCAGACGGGTCGTCGAGCTCTACGAAGATGCGCTCTCCCACGAGTCGGGCGTCGTGCTCGACGATCGAGGCAGAATGATCGACGAGGCAGTCGTCCGGTCCGCACGCGAAGTCCTGACAAGAGCCGAGCGCATCTCTGCCGACTCGTCGAATCCTCAAGCGGAGCGACTTGCCTCGACGGAGTCGGTCAACACGTAGAAACGAAACTTCGTCCTTCCGGCAGGACCTCGCTCCGGAGGGATCGGGTGCTCACGAAACCACGCAAGATACTGCTCGTAGGAATCGTGGTTGGCGAAGTGCAGTTCTGCGATCCGGTAGAACGTCTCCGGTTCCTCTGAGGTGGGAGAACCTGCGCTCGTGGCGAGTATCGGCCGCACAACCGTATTGAAGACGAGCCGATCGAGATGCGGATTGGCGAGCAGATCCGGAATGTGAACATCCTGTAGCCACTGCTCATACTCATCCTTCGACACCCCCTCGACCAGGTCATAACCGAGAATGGCCTTCACTGTCGACGTGCCCACAAGTGCCTCCCATGCCAAGTGATCCGCTTGCCGACCGTAGCACGACGAACTGGGTTCGCACAGAGGCCGTTCCTGGGCATCGTGTCCGCTCCTCGACACTGCTCGGTCGCTTCCGGCCGGGGTTGGCCAAATCGAGTGTCAGGCGGGAGTCGAACTCCGCCGGAAGGGCTCCTGGAAGTCTCGAGGATCGCTCACGGTTCCGGATCCGGAGCACACATCACAGAAAAGCCACGATCCAGGCCACCCGTTGTCGCACAACATGCTGGTGACCTCGATGCAGACCTGGAAACCCAGGTCGTCGGCGAGTGCCCTGAACGCGAAACAGAGGCACGACGCGCAGACTGCGCACTACGAAGACTGGGCCAGATGAAGTCCTCGCCGGTCTCCACGTTGAAGTGATCTCCATTGAGCAGCCCACGAGACCACCGCATGCCGTCCCCGTCTGGTACAAGTGCAAGCAGGGAGGCGAGATCACCGTCATCACATCGGCGAACTCTGTCAAAGGTCGCCCGCTCGCCGCAGCGGGACACTTCGGTCTCCGTACCGACTCCGAAGGCGTGTCCTCATCGACGCGTGTCGATGACAAGACCGATCACCGCCGGCCGCCCGACGCTCGGCAAGCAGCGGGTCACTCTCATGGGTGACGGTCGGAAGATCTGGCGGTCGGCTTCCCGGTGGTCCACCGGTGTCGCAGGTCGACCATCGAAAGAGATACCGCGACTTGACAACGACATTCCGAGATTCTAGTTTGCACAGCAAACTGATTTGCCCGTACTACCAGTTTGCAGGAAGGGGATGAGATGTCGAATCGTATGGACCTCGATGCGATCGAAAGGAGCGCACGCGCCGCCGGGTATCAGGATGGCCTCATGGAGCTGCTCGCCGCGGTAGTCATGCTCGGACTTGCGCTGACGTGGGCGGTCGGTCCTGAATTGGTTGCGATCGTGGTCGTACCGGTCACTGTGTTTGGTTGGAAGGTGGTCTTTCGCTTCAAGGAGAAGGTGACCTATCCGCGGATCGGCTACTCGGGGGACCGGCCCGATCCATCTCCACCGAGCGCACGAGGAATGCTCCTGTTCCTTGGCCTCGGCTTCGGGATCACGGTCGCGGTCATCGCTATCTCCGGCGAACTCGGCAACCCCGGCGACTGGTGGCGAGCTGCCGCGCTACTGGCCGGACTGTCGTTCGCCGCCGGCTTCTGGTTCGCAGGTCGACGGTCGGGTCTCCTCCGGCACCGTCTGCTTGCCGTCGCTTCCGTCCTCACAGGGATCCTCTACTGGGCGATCGGTTCCGGCGCCGGATACCGCCCCGTGGCCTGGCAGCTCGCGACCATGGGAACGCTGCTACTGATCACCGGCACCGTTGCGTTGGTGACCTTCCTGCGGCGCAACCCCACCATCGAGGAGCCCGACCGTGGCTGACGTCCCAGCGGTTGCCGGCATCGATCGCCTGATCCACGAACCGGGGCGCCTCGCCATCCTGGCGGTCCTCAACGCCGTCGACGAAGCCGACTTCCTGTTCCTTCTTCGCCAGACCGGCCTGACACGTGGCAACCTCTCGTCGCACACCGCCAAACTCGAGAACGGCGGCTACATCGCCGTCGAGAAATCCTTCGTCGACAAGGTTCCGCACACCGTCTACCGGCTCACCGACGAGGGTCGCACCGCTCTCGACGCGTACCGCCGGCAGATGACCGGCATCCTCGAGGCGATGGAGTAGACGCCTTCGGCTCCCGGGACAATCAGCGCCGCGCTGGGCCCGCGTGCCCCGGCACTCGAAAACAGCGGCAGGTTCAGGCAGAATCAACGTGTGGATCCCTTTCTCATCGCACACAATCCCGACACCGACAGCAGCCTCCCCTATCTGCTGCGGCTCCCCGTCGAAGGCGGCATCGTGCTCAAGGCGAAGGAAGACTGGCCACGGGCCTCACGGGTGTACTGCCACCCGGTCGACATGTGGCCCGATGAGGCCGAAGTCATCGGTGAAGTGCCGGTGAAGCTGTGTAGACGGAGAGGCTCGGCGATCGATCTCGTGCTGGATCGGCGCATCAACAGCCGCAGCCAGTTCGTCTTTACCACCCTGCGGGGCCGTAACGTGATCTTCTGGCAGACCCCGAAGGCGGCGAAGGGCTCTCGACCGGGAGTGCGCGTCCCGAAGCGGCGGGCCGCCGGCCTGAAGGTGCTCGAGGTCGTGATCGACACGCGGGAGCGCTACCCGTACCGGTTCGCCAACCACCCCGTCGAGGTGTCGAGATCCGCACTGGCCGCAGGTGACTATGCGGTGATGGTCAACGACGTCGTTGTCGCCTCGGTCGAACGCAAGACGAGCGACGACTTCCGCAAGACCCTGGTGGACGGTTCGCTCTCGTTCCTCATGGCAGACCTCTCCTCCCTGCCGGCTGCCGCCATCGTGGTCGAAGAGCGCTACTCGTCGATGCTGCACTCCGAGCATGTCGAACCGGGATGGGTCGCCGAACTGATCGCCCGCGTGCAGGTGCACCACCCGTCGGTGCCGATTGTCTTCTGCGACGCCCGCAAGTTCGCAGAAGAGTGGACCTACCGGTTCCTCGGCGCGGCGTTCGCCGAGCTGGGGATCCCCATCCGAGATGGCATGGAACAGGACGACTGAGCCCGTCTCCGATCGGCCGGCACCAGGCCAGGCGCACTCACCGCCTTCACCACCTTCACCACGGCAGCGGCGTCATGACCGTGATCGCCGCTCTCAGCGGAACCCGCAATACCATCCCGTCCGGCAGAGGGTTCTCGTCGAGCCACACCAGCGCACGTGCCATGGCCTCGACCGCCACCACTTCCCTCACCCGCACATACACGACCGCTGCGAACCGGAGTCGCCTCGCCAACGGAATGAAGTCGGCGTTGTTGGTCTCCGACAATCGCATCCCGGTCATCGGCGTATGCGATCAATTCCTGGTCCGACACCGAAGACAGCCCGGCCTGGTACGCGGTCCATGCTTCGTGACCCTGGCCGGTCGGAAACCGAGCCACCTCGACTGGAAGGCAATGGTCGACGAGAAACCTCAGCCTGCCCTCGCCTTCGACGATCTGCGACGTTCCTCTGCCTCGACCGCACCCAGGACGTCCTCTCGTTCGAGTCCCGGATAGCTGTCGAGGATCCGCTCGACGTTGTAGCCCGCTTCGTGCAGACTCCAGATCGAGGAGGTCGGTACCCGGGTTCCGGCGATTACCTCGGCCGAGCCCAACACCCCTCTTCGCCGTTCGGTCTTGCCGACCCGGCGCGATCTCCGGCGATCCTCCTGCGCCAACCGGCGGAGCTCCTCCTCGAACGTTCTGAGCGGGACGGTTATCTCCATGATCTTCTGACCGCTGTGCCACTCTTCCCATGACCCATCCGCCTGCTGGACAACAACCCTGTGGTGGGGTCGCCCACGAACATGATCCTCGATCACGGCAAAGGTGACACGAGCGAGAGGACGCAACGTCTCCTCGGCCCGGAGTCGCTGGACGATCTTGCCGATGAGCTGCAACGACACCTTGTCTCGCAGCCAGGCAGCCACACGGAACTCGACGAGGTTGGCGAAGGAGAACAGTCGCACGCGACCACGGCCCCTTGCCCGATCGATATCGGGGGTGACAATGCCTTTCTCGATCCAATAGTCGAGCCGGCGTTTGGTGATGCCGGAGAGACGCATCACCTGTTGAGAGGTGAACACGCCGTCATCGAACGAGCTCTCCAATCGGCCCTCCACTGATGAGTACCTTGATGTACTCATCGTATCGCAACAATGCCGGGAGGGGAACCACCCTTGCCGACCGACGGCACAGGGCCTTCTCCGTGGAAAGGAGCCCCGCCATGTCCTGTCCCCTCACAGCCCTTGGAGCGCCTTGACGATCCGCTGCTCACTCACCTTCCCACGGGTGCCGAGCGCCTGGGCGAAGAGGCTCACCCGCAGCTCCTGGAGCATCCAGGCGATCTCCGCGAGCTCAGGCGACGGCGGAAGCACCTCGCAGAGCCGTTCATACTCGCCTTCGAGGCGCTGCACCAGGGTCATCCGTTCACGATCCCGCTGCGGATCCCCGACGACTCGCTCCAGGCGCCGCTCGACGGCGCGAAGGTAGCGCTCCACGTCGGCCAGCCGCGCCGCGCCAACGGCGGTGAGAAAGCCCGGGTAGATGAGCTGGTCGAGCTGACCCTGCATGTCGGCTGCGGCTGCCTGTGGTGCGTCCGCGTCGGTTCGCCCCAGGGAGGCACGCAGCGAACGGGCCAGATCGAGGATGCGCAGTGACACCGATCCCACCGCTTCCACCCGCTCGGCGAGATCCTCTCCGGCACGGGCGACGAGCGCGTCGAAACCGACACCGTCCCACGGTGGCCCACCGGCGTCGGTGATCACCTGCCCGGCGACGCAGGTGACACAGTCGTCGACCCACTCGGCCGGCGCGCCGTGAGGACCGGAACGGATCGCCCGTCTTGCATCGTCGTTGAGCAGAAGGCGCAGCATCCTGCCGGCCGACGGCAGATTGAGGGCCAGCAGGCGCGTGGCGCCGGCCCACATGGCGTTCGCCTGCTCTTCGGCGGTGGCCAGCAGACGCACGGCGACCGAGCCGCCCTCGTCGACGAGTGCCGGATACGCATGAACCCTCCGGCCGGCGTCGCCGATCTCGACCACGCGGGGAAGCGCGCCGATGCTCCACGTGGTCAGGCCGATCTGTTCGAGTTCGTGGCTCGTCACCGGCATGGCCCGGGCTGCGTCACGGAGTTCTGTCTTCAACACAGCGAGGTCATCGCTCTCGGCGATGGGTTCCCCGTGATCGTCGACGACCCGAAATGTCGGCCGCAGGTGGGCGGGAAGGGCATCCAGGTCAAAGACGTCCGGTGGAATGGAGACGCCGCCGATGTGGGCCAGCTCACGGCGTAACACCGACAGGAGGCGCCCGTCGTCGGGGCCGAGGCGTTCGGCGAGAACGCGGGCCGTGTCGGGAATCGGCACGAACGGTTTCCGGAACTGCTTGGGAAGGGTTCGGATCAGCTCCGTGATCAGTTCGACCCGGTACCCCGGCACGTGCCATTCGAACACGGCCGGATCGACCCGGTCGATACCGCTGATCGGAACATCGACGGTGACCCCATCGGTCGTCCCGCCGGGTTCGAACGTGTAGGCCAGCGCCATCGCGACGTCACCGTGGTGCCACACCTCGGGGAACGCGTCGGTGTCGGGTGCGGCGGCCTCCGGGTCGATCAGGTCATCGAGTCCGAGCTCCAGCAGGTGCGGGTCGTCGTGGCGGGCATCCTTCCACCAACGGTCGAAGTGGCGTACCGAGATGACGTCGCCGGGAATGCGCCGGTCGAAGAACTCGAAGATGGCGGCATCGTCGACCAGGAGATCGGTGCGACGCTCGCGGGCCTCGAGCGCCTGGACCTGCTCGATCATGGCCTCGTTGTGTGCCGCGAAGTCGTGGTGAGTCTCCCACTCGCCTGCGACGAGGGCATGGGAGATGAACATCTCTCTCGCACCGGCCGGGTCGATCCGCCCGTACTGGACGTTGCGATCGGTCACCAGCGGCAGCCCGTAGATCGTCACGGTTTCGTAGGCGGCGGCCGCACCACGGTCGGCGTCCCACCACGGATCGGAGTACGACGTGCGCACGAGGTGGGCGCCGACCTGTTCGACCCATTCGGGACGGACAGGGGCGACGCCCCTCGCCCAGAGGCGGCTCGTCTCCACCAGCTCGGCGGCCATCACCCACTGCGGTGCAGCCTTGAACAGAGCCGATCCGGGGGCGATGAAGAAGCGGGCATTGCGGGCTCCCCGGTACTCGTACCCGCCGGGGTCCTTGATCCCGATGTGGGAGAGGAGGCCTGCAAGGACCGACCGGTGGATCGCGTCCGGGTCGGCGGGCGTCGTGTTGGCGATCATGCCGAGATCTTCGGTGACGTCTCGCAGTTGGGCGTGGATGTGTTGCCACTCTCGGATGCGGCGTTCGCTGAGGAACTCGTCGCGGCACATCCTGCGGAACCGGTTCGAGGTCCTCGCGCTGCGTTCGGTCTGCAGGTACTCCCACAGGTGCAGCCAGGAGAGCAGATCGGAGTCGGGATGTTTGAACCGGGCGTGGAGCTGATCGGCGTGTTGACGGTGCTCGGCGGGACGTTCCCTCGGGTCGCGAACCGAAAGCGCGGCAGCGATCACCAGCACCTCGGTGAGACAGCCGTTGCGGTCGGCCTCGATCACCATGCGGGCGAGACGGACGTCCAGCGGGAACCGGGCGAGACGACGTCCGAGCTTGGTCAGCCACCTGCGGGTGCCCTGGTGGGCGGGGTTGACGGCACCGAGCTCTTCGAGCAGGGCGATGCCGTCGCGGATGCTTCGCGAGTCCGGCGGGTCGAGGAACCCGAACGCTTCGATGTCGCCCAGGTCGAGTGCCGCCATCTGCAGGATCACCGACGCCAGGTTGGTGCGACGGATCTCCGGTTCGGTGAACGCGGGACGCGACCGGTAGTCGTCCTCGGCGTAGAGGCGGATGCAGACTCCCGGTCCGAGGCGCCCACATCGTCCGGCCCGCTGGTCGGCCGACGCCTGGGAGATCGGTTCGATAGGCAGCCTCTGCACCTTCGTGCGCCGGCTGTAGCGTGAGATGCGGGCGGTTCCCACGTCGATGACGGACCGGATGCCCGGCACGGTCAGCGATGTCTCCGCCACGTTCGTGGCGACGATGATCCTCCGCCCGCGGTGCGGTTCGAACACCCTGTGCTGCTCTGCGGCCGACAGGCGCCCGTACAAGGGCAGGACCTGCGTGTGCGCCAGACCCAGGTCGGCGACGGCGTCGGCGGCGTCCCGGATCTCGCGCTCCCCCGAACAGAACACGAGGATGTCACCGGAGCCCTCCGTGTATAGCTCCACGACGGCATCGGCGATCGCCTGTGGCTGATCGCGCGGCTTGGACAGTTCGGGATCGTCGAGCGGCCGGTAGCGAATCTCGACCGGGTAGGCGCGACCGGACACCTCCACGACGGGGGCCCCGTCGAAGTGCTCGGAGAACCGCTCCGTGTCGATCGTGGCGGAGGTGATGATCACCTTCAGGTCGGGACGCCGGGGCAGCAGCGCCTTGAGGTAACCAAGCAGGAAGTCGATGTTGAGGCTGCGTTCGTGGGCCTCGTCGACGATGATCGTGTCGTAGCGGGCAAGGCGCCGATCCCGGTGGATCTCCGAAAGCAAGATGCCGTCGGTCATGACCCTGATCAGCGTGCCGTCACCGACCCGGTCGGTGAACCGGACGGTGTAGCCGACGAGGCCACCGACCGCCGTGCCGGTCTCTTCGGCGATTCGCTCGGCGATCGAGCGGGCCGCGATACGCCGTGGCTGGGTGTGGCCGATGAAGCCGTCGACCCCGCGTCCGAGTTCGAGGCACAGCTTGGGGATCTGGGTGCTCTTGCCCGAGCCTGTCTCGCCCGAGACGATCACCACCTGGTTGGCCCGGATGACCTCGCCGAGCTCGTCGAGGCGGTCGGTGATCGGCAGGTCCGCCGGATAGGTGAACTTGTCGGGCACGGCGGCCTTCCTGTGGGCGATGCGACGCTCCGCGCGGGTCAGGTCCGCGGCGATGGCCTCGAGGGCAGCCTTGCGCCTCGCGGGCGCGTCGATCTTGGTCGCGCCGGCAAGGCGGCGTTGGAACGACCGGCGGTCGGCCGGTGTCAGCCCGTCGACGCGGGCGCGAAGGTCGGCGAGGTTCATGGCTTCGTGGGAGGGCCCATGATTGCCGCTCCCGGCGGTCGAGGCCACCTTGGGACGAACCGCGGTCCGTTACGCTTGCCCAAATCAACCGTTCTGGTGACGGTTGGACCGGATAGTTCCCCCGAACCGTCACGAGAACGGAGTCGTATGTCGAGCCGATGGATGATCGCCGCCTCACTCACCGCGGTGTACGTCATCTGGAGCTCCACCTACCTGGCGCTTCGGTTCCTCGTCGAGACGTTCCCGCCGTTTCTCGGCACCTCGATCCGCATGATGATCGCCGGCGCCATTCTCTTCACCTGGGCACGGTGGCGTGGCTCGCCGATACCCACCCCACGCCAATGGCGCAACGGATTCGCCGTCGGGACCCTGCTGTTCGTCGGTGGGCTCGGCCTGGTGACCGTCGCCGAAGACATCGGCGTCGGATCCGGCGTGGCAGCAACGGCAGTGGCGATGGTGCCGGTGTGGGCAGCGGTGATCTCAGGCCTGTTCGGGCGCTGGCCGACAAGGCTCGAATGGATCGGGATCGTCGTCGGCATCGCCGGGGTGGCGCTGCTGTCGGGCGAGGGCGACTTCCGTGCCGCACCGCTCGGTCTGGTCCTCGTCGTCGTCTCCCCGATCTTGTGGGCGTTCGGTTCGGTCTGGTCCGCGCACATCGATCTGCCTGCCGGCCCGATGTCGGCCGCCATCCAGATGCTCGGCGGCGGAGTGGCACTCGCGTTGATCGGCTCCGGGATCGGCGAGTCGATCACAACCGCTCCCAGCCTCAAATCGTGGCTGGCACTTGCGTGGCTGACCCTCCTCGGGTCGCTGATCGGATTCAGCGCCTACACGTATCTGCTGCGCACCGTGCGCCCTGTGCTGGCCACCTCCTACGCCTACGTGAACCCGTTGTTCGCGGTGATCCTCGGCGTGACACTCGGGAAGGAACGGCTCACCGGCGAAGCGTGGGTGGCGCTGCCGATCATCCTCGTGGCGGTCGGTCTGATCGTGTGGAGTCGCAACCGCGCACCGATGCCCGTCGAGTGACGCCCACCCACCCGTTCTCGTGACGGTTGGGCCGGATAATTCCCACCAAGCGTCACGAGAACGGAGGACGACCGATTCCCGTCGGTTATCGATTCGCTCTCGTGGACCATTGGAACCCGAGGCGGCAGCGGCGCATACTGGGAACGATCAGCGAGGGGTTGCCGGCATGCAGATGGAAGAGTTCCGCACACGGGCACGGGACATCGTCAACGATCCCAACCTCACCTACCACCAGCGCAGGCACTACCTCGCCGGTCTTGCCGAAGAAGCCCTCGAGCCTCCCGCTCTCGGCGCCGACGCCCGCGAGGCCCTCAACAAGCGGATCATCTGCGATCTGTACGAAGGCAACGCCCCCTATCGGGCCCGCTACATCCTGCCCGACTACGCGAAAGCTCTCGCACAGGGATCCGCATTCCTCGAACTCGACCCGCCGACGAGCCTCGACGAGGCCCTCAACTTCCTGCTCATCCTCTACACGCAGGTGCCATCGATCACGTCGTACCCCGTCTACCTCGGAGACATCGACAAGCTGCTCGAACCGTACACGGACGGCATCTCCGACGAAGACCTCTACGACAAGCTCCGCCTGTTCTGGCGGGCCCTCGACCGGATGTTCCCCGACGCGTTCACCCATGTCGACCTCGGCCCGGACGACTCGCGCGTCGGACGGACGATCTTTCGCATCGAACGTGACCTCGAGCAGGTCGTGCCCAACATCACGTTCAAGGTCGACCCCGAGCGCACCCCCGACGACTTCGTCAGAGATGGCGTCCTGACCGTCTTCAAAGTCGCCAAGCCGCACTTCGTGAACCACCCGCTCATGGTCCGCGACCTCGGCGAGGATTACGCGTCGGTCAGTTGCTACAACTCGCTCCCGATCGGTGGCGGCTCGCACACCCTCGTCCGCCTCAACCTCAAAGAGGTCGCCCGCCGGCACAACGGCACACCCGAAGCGTTCCTCACCACGACGCTGCCCCACTATGTGGCACTCACCGCAGAGATCATCGAGTCCCGCATCCGCTACCTCGTCGAAGAAGCAAGGTTCTTTGAACACGACTTCCTCGCAAAGGAAGGACTCATCGACCTGTCCAAGTTCTCCGCCATGTTCGGCGTGTTCGGCCTCGCCGAGTGTGTCGAGGCACTCGGCGCCGGCACCTACGGGACCGACGAGGCCGCCAACGAACTGTCGTATCGGATCGTCGACGCGATTGCCGCGCAGGTCGCCGCCACTCCGATGCCGCACTGCGAAGGCAACGGCGGGGTCTGCTTCCTCCATTCACAGTCGGGCATCGACTCCGACGTCGGCGTGACTGCGGGAACTCGGGTCGCCATCGGTGCCGAACCGGGCCTCTATGAGCACATCCGCGCCGTCGCACCGCATCACGACAAGTTCAGCGCCGGGGTCAGCGACGTCTTCCAGGTCGAAGACACCGTCGTGAACAACCCGGACGCGATGGTCGACGTCATCCGGGGGGCGTTCCATGAAGGCATGCGCGACTTCACCTTCAACGTCGGATGCAACGACTTCATTCGCATCACCGGCTACCTGGTCCGCAAGTCCGACCTGGCCGAATTCGCGGCGTCGGGCGCTCGACACAACAGCACCGCGTTCGGGTACGGGGCCGAAGCGAACACCCACATCACTACCCGCAACGTCAAGCGAGTACTGGTTCATGAGCGCACCCCGCGCCCTCCTGAATGACTTCATCCCGTTCAGCAACGTCGACGGGCCCGGGAACCGGTTCGTCCTGTTCCTGCAGGGCTGCAACTTCGACTGCACCTTCTGTCACAACCCCTACACGATCAGCACGTGCATCGACTGCGAGATCTGTATCGAACCGTGCCCCGAAGATGCCCTGTCCCTTGACACCGACGGCAGCGTAACGGTCGACTGGGGTCGCTGTACCCGATGCGACATCTGCGTAGATGTCTGCCCATACGACTCGACCCCGCTGGCCAGACAGGTCACCGTCGATGAGATCTTCTCCGAGATCCGCGCCGCTGCACCGTTCCTGTCCGGGATCACCGTCTCCGGCGGGGAAGCGACCCTGCAACCCGGGTTCGTCGCCGCCCTGTTCGCGGAGATCAAGACCCACCCGGACACCCGGCACCTCACCACGTTCGTCGACAGCAACGGATCCTGTTCCCCCGAGACGTGGGACGTGCTGCTGCCGGTCATGGACGGCGCCATGATCGACATCAAGGCCTTCGACGATGCCATCCACGTCGCGCTGACCGGTGTCGGCAACGGCCGGGTGCTCGACTCCATCCGGTATCTCGCACGGCGCAACCGCCTTCACGAGGTGCGCCTCCCCCTCATCTCGGGTGTCAACGACGCCGACGACCTGCTCACACGCACCGCACGCTGGATTGCCTCCATCGACCCTGCGTTGCGCGTCAAGGTGATCGGGTTCCGCAAACACGGCGTCCGAGCCGAATACCAGGATCTCGCCGAGCCGACCGCCGATCAGATGGAGCACTACGAGCAGGTCCTCTCCGCCGCCGGTGTGAGCGAGATCGTGCGCGTCTGACGGGGAAGCCGTCGGCGGCCGTGCCCCGTCGAGCCCGGTGGGAACTTCGCCTCGTCCCCTCCCCTGCGAGAAGAAGGCCGAGCCTCTCCCACAGATCGGCGCCTTCGACGATGCCGCCGGGCTCGAGCTCTGACTACGGTGTCAGGAGCATGGCAACACACGAACGAGAGCTTGTCGAGCCGGTGGATCTATGCCTGGCCGGCGGGCGCCGGTTGAACCCCGAAGCCATCGGATGGTCGCGCCGTCCACTCCACAACGCCAACCTTCACGGCGTGTGGGGACGGACGAAGCGATGGGATTACTGGGCCGTCCAATCCGATGAGCTTGTCTTGTCGATCACCCTGGCCGACCTCGACTACATCGGCTTGGCGACCGTCGAATGGATCGTTCTCGGGTCACACGAGTCCGGAGGTCGGTCCGTCACCGTGCCCCTGGCACGGGGCATCGATCTCCCAGGAACCGTATGCGACGGTCGGGTCGGCTACCACGGCGACGATCTGCAGATCGACATTGCGTATGGCTCCCAAGCAACGACCATTCGCGCCGAGTGGACCGAGTCGGGGTCGCCGGGAAGCATCGACGTCTCCGTTGCGAACCCCGCAGGGGACGAATCTCTCAACGTGGTGATCCCGTGGTCGGACAGACGGTTCCAGTTCACGTCGAAGCATCAGGGGCGGCCGGCGACGGGCCGAGCCGTCCTCGGTGATCGCTCCTTCGAACTTGGTGGCGAATCCGGCGATGCCTGGGGCATCCTCGACATCGGCCGCGGTCGATGGCCCTACCGCACTCACTGGAACTGGGGCGGGGGAACAGGCCGCGGCAGCGACGGCCGCCGGGTCGCCCTCCAGTTCGGGGGCAAGTGGACGGAGGGCACCGGTTTCACCGAGAACGGCGTGTTCATCGACGGTCGGCTCCACAAGATCGGTGAAGAGCTCGACTGGCGATACACCTGGGACGACCCGATGCAACCCTGGCGGGTGCGCTCCGACGACGGGGCTCTCGACGTCACCCTGACCCCGGTCCACGACCGCCACGCCCGCACCAACCTCGGAGTGGTCATGAACGAGGTCCACCAGGTGTTCGGTCGGTGGTCGGGAACCGTACCCGACGGAGCAGGCTCGACCCTGTCCATCGAGGACGCTCTCGGTTTCGCCGAGGAGTCCCGCGCCCGCTGGTAGCAGCCGGCCATCACAAGGCCGGGTGTGGCGCTCGGGCCCGATCCGGTCCCGGCAACCCTCCCCCTCGCTCCCTCGGGGCACTCCACCGATGCTGGCTTCGTTCGCCGGCGAGAGACACGACTCGCGCCGCTCAACCGGCGGAAACCAAGGCTCACCCCACTCACCGGGAGACAACCTCCCCATTTGATAACCTGTAGGTATGGATCTGAAGCTCCTCCGATCGTTCGTGGTCGTCGCCGAGGAGGAGCACGTCGGGCGCGCCGCCAAGCGGCTATTCATCTCTCAGCCCGCCCTGAGCAAGCAGATCCGCAGGCTCGAGGGCCGGCTCGGAGTTCCCCTGGTCCAACGGGTGGGACGCCGCATCGAGCTCACCGCCGCCGGCAGGGTGCTGGCGACGGAGGCTGTGGGCATTCTCGAAGCCACCGACGTCGCGATCGGCCGTGTCCGGGCTTCGATGCGGGCGGAACAGGACGAGGTGGTGATCGCCTTCGTGCCGCCGATGCCGCACCAACTCACCACCGACGTGCTGCGCGAGGCAGGCGACTCTCTCGGCTGTGAGGTGACGCTGCGCAACGTGGGCTGGCATGAGCAGGTCTCGGCGGTCGCCTCGGGGATGGCCGACCTCTCGCTGATTCGCGGTCCCGTCGAAGGATTCACCCATCGCGAGCACATCCACTATGAGAAGGTCTTCGAAGAGCCCCGGGTGGCCGCCTTCGCCGCAGATCATCCCCTGGCGAACGAAGCAAGCATCGAGATGGCCGATCTGACCGATGAACCGATCGCCGTTTCGGCGCCCAACACCGACTACTGGACGGTGAACCCCCGGCCGGACGGATCGACCCCGGTGTTCGGGCCGACGGTGTCCAGTGTCACGGAGATGCTCGAGGTCGTCGCGGCGGGACGGGCGATGGTCCTGACGGCAAGGTCGCTCGGCGAGTACTACGTGCGGCCCGACATCGTGTACGTACCGGTACGAGACATCTCGCCTTCTGAAGTGTTCCTCGCATGGTCGCCGTCCACGATCGGCACGACCGCATCGAAGGTCCTGAACGATCTGCAGCGAAGGGCCCGGGAGATCACCATCGGCTGATCCGAAGACCCCCCATACCGTTGAACCCAGGGCTCAGGGGGGTCGCCACGACCCCTACGAGCCCTGGGTTCAGAAGAAATGGGGGATGCAAGATGATTTAGGTGATTCTCATCATTCCTTCAGTTTCGTCTTAGCCGACCCGAGGAACATGGGTTCGTGTGAGGGAGGGATCGATGACGAACGTTCACTTCGGCAGACCGCCACGACATCGCCAAGCGATGTCACGTGTTCCCGTACCGGATGGTGCCCGACGCCCGGCCCACCATCGCCGCCACACACCTCTTCACCTCACGCACGCCCCTTGACGGTCTCGGATCGACTCATCCGACCGACCGACCCGCGAGCCTGCCGGCTCACAGACCCCACAAGAGGCCCATATGCAATTGCGACGCGCTTTCACCATGCTCATCACCATCGGACTGCTCTTCGCCCTGGCGGCACCCGCCTCGGCACAGGACACGACCGGCACGAACACCATCACGCTCTCGACGCCGTACACGGCCGTCGCCGTCGAACCCGGTCACACCGTCACCTTCAATCTCAACCTGTCGGCACCGCAAGGTGAACACATCACCTTCGACGTCACCGGGGCCCCCGATGGTTGGACCACCACGCTCAAGGGCGGCGGTTTCGTGGTCGACGGCGTCGCCTACGACATCAACCATCCGCCGGCTCTGCGACTCAGCGTCACCGTGCCGAACGAGGCGACGGACGGTCTCTACAAGCTGAGCGTGTCGGCGACCGGAGCGAGCGGCAGAGCACAACTCGACCTCGCCTTGCGGGTGGCCGCACAGGTCGGCGGTGGTGTCACGATGACGTCCGATTATCCTGCTCTACGAGGCCCGTCCGGTGTGAAGTTCAGCTACCGCCTGCGCCTGAACAACGATACGACCCAAGAGATCCAGTTCGGCCTCGATACCACCGCGCCCGATGGATGGCAGGTCCAGGCCCGCCCGTCCGGCCAGAGCCTTGCTTCGACGATCACGATCAAGCCCGGTGAGTCCTCGACGATCCTCGTCGAGGCCACCCCACCCAGCGATGCCTCCGCCGGTTCATACGAGATCGATGTAACCGCCAGCGGAAGCAGCTACACGGCCACCGCGCAGCTCACCGCTCAGATCACCGGGAGCTACGCCATCCTCCTGGCGACCCAAGACCAGCGACTCAACGCCGACGTCGTCGCCGGGAAGGGGACGGATCTGCAGCTCGAAGTCTTCAACACGGGCTCGGCGCCTCTCGAGAACATCCAGCTGCACGCGACCGCTCCGTCAGGGTGGAAGACGGCTTTCGCTCCGGCAACGGTTGCCGAGATCGCTCCCGGAGACTCGGTGCCGGTGACCCTCACCATCACACCATCGCACGACGCCGTGGCCGGCGACTACCGGCTCTCGCTTTCATCACAGACGAAACAGGCCAAGGACTCGATCGAGCTGCGGGCGACGGTCAAGACATCGGCCGCCTGGGGTCTCGTCGGCGTCGGGCTGATCGTCCTCGTCCTCGCCGGACTCGGCATCGTGTTCCGCCGCTTCGGAAGGAGATGAGTCCATGCCGAGCGCCATCCTCACGACCGGCCTCACAAAGACCTACGGCGACCACACCGTCGTCGATAAGCTGAATCTCGACATCGAGGAAGGCACGATCTTCGGCCTGCTCGGCCCAAACGGCGCCGGCAAGACGACAACGATCCTCATGATCCTGGGACTCAGCGAGCCGAGCGCCGGTTCGGTGCGCGTCGCCGGACTCGACCCGATCCGGCAACCCCTCGAAGTCAAGCGGCTCGTCGGCTATATGCCGGACAGCATCGGCTTCTACGAATCGCTCACCGGCCGTCAGAACCTTCGATACACGGCAAGACTGAACCGCATCCCGGACGACGAGTCGACGAAGCGCATCGCCGAACTGCTGGATCAGGTGGGGATGACCGACGCGGCCGATGAGCCGGCGGGCACCTACTCGCGCGGCATGCTCCAGCGGCTGGGCATCGCGGACACGCTCGTCAAGGATCCCCGCATCGCGATCCTCGACGAACCCACGATCGCCATCGACCCGGAAGGCGTCGCGGAGATGCAGTCGCTCATCCGAAGCCTCGCCGAAGACCAGGGGGTGACCGTCCTCGTCTCCAGTCATCTGCTCTACCAGATGCAGTCGATCTGCGATCGCGTGGGGATCTTTGTCGACGGCAAGATGGCGGCCGAGGGAACCACCAGCGAACTCGCCGCCTCTCTCGGATCCACGGCGACCCTATACGAGATCGGCGTCGCCGCCGACGCGGCCCGCGTGCAACAGGTGCTGTCGAACCTCGAGGCGGTGAAGTCGGTCTCCCCGATGGCGCGCACACACAACTGGCGCGTTGCCGTGGAACCCGGGCAAGCCCCGATGATCGCGAGTGGTCTCGTCTCCGCAGGCCTGCCCCTCACGCATTTCCGGCCGATGGGCGAAGACCTCGATGAGATCTACCACAGCTACTTCTCCCAGGAGGAGACCACATGAACACCGCAACACGCACCATCCCCCGAGCGGGGTGGCGAACCGTTGCCCGGAAGGAATTCACCGACCATCTCCTGTCCGCACGGTTCACCGTGCTGCTGGTGATCCTGGCGATCGCCGCAATCGGATCCGTCTACGCCTCGGCGTCCGCAATCCGTGGAGTCGCCGAGAAGGCGGCAGGCACGCCTGCCCTCTTCTTGCGGCTCTTCACGATCAACGCGAATCCGATCCCCTTCTCGTTCATCACCTTCATCGCGTTCCTGGCACCGCTGCTCGGCATCGCCTTCGGGTTCGACGCCATCAACGGCGAGCGCAGCCAGGGCACGCTGCCGCGTCTCGTGGCGCAGCCGATCCATCGCGATGACGTGATCAACGGAAAGTTCGCGGCAGGACTCGCCATCATCGGACTCATGCTGACCTCTCTCACGGTCATCGTGGCAGGGCTCGGCATCGTAACCCTTGGCATCGTCCCTTCCGCGGGCGAGGTGACCCGAGTGATCGTCTGGCTGATCGTCGCCATCATCTACGTGGGATTCTGGCTGGCACTCGCGACACTCGCATCGGTGACACTTCGACGAGCTTCCACCTCGTCGCTCGTCTCGATCGCGGTCTGGCTCGTGCTGGCGCTGTTTGCCACACTTCTGTTCCGGCTCGTCGCCGGCATTCTGGCGCCGGCTCCCGCCGATGCCACACCGGACCAGGTGCTGCGCAACGCACAAGTGGAGCTCGCCGTGTCCCGGATCTCTCCGGTGACGCTCTACGACGAGGCCACCACCGCGTTGCTCGACCCCCAGGTGCGCAGCGTCGGGATCATCACCTATCAGCAGCTCGACCGTGCCGTCGTCTCGCAGCTGACGCTCGACCAGAGCCTGCTGCTCGTCTGGCCACAGCTCGTCGGCCTCCTCGCTTTGACGGTTGTGTGCTTCGCGTTCGCCTACGTGGGGTTCATGCGCCAGGAAATCAGAGCCTGAGCCTGCCGAACATTGAACCCAGGGCTCAGGGGGGTCGTCACGACCCCCCTGAGCCCTGGGTTCGCAGTTACGGGGTGAGGGCCTGGTACAAATAGGGGAACGACACGTCTTGGCGGTAGTCGACGCCCGTGTGGTCGTCGTCGAACTCCTCGTAGCGATGCTCGATCCCCGCCTCCTTCAGCGCCTTCACGAACGTGCGCGCCCCGTACACGAGGGAGTATTGGTCCTTGGAACCGCAATCGATGTAGAGGCCACGAAGCGAACGAAGGTTTTCCCGACATTCGGGGGACTTGACCATCTCGACCGGATCGTGACGCATCCAGTTGGCCCAGCGCTCCGCGTCCAGCTCGCCTGTGTAGAGGTCGACCGGCAGGCGAATCCCCTTCGGACCGGCCGGGTCCGGGTCGTAGCTTGCCGCCATGGCGAGCGCCATGAGCATGTGCATGTCGTCGTGGGTGAGCTTCTGTTTCGCCTCATAGTGTGCAAGCAGTTTGGCGATGTCACGGTCGTGTTCCGCCAGCGTGTCCAGCAGCTTCGGGAAATCTCCCGAGTAGCACATGGCGAAGCCCATGTCGCCGGAGTGACACGCCACCGCGCCCCACGCGTCGGCATGCCGCAGACCGTGCACGATCGCCCCGTACCCGCCACTCGACTTGCCGAACACGGCCCGGTGCTCTCGACCCTTGCGCACCCGGAATCGGCGCTCGATCTCAGGGAGCATCTCGTCGATGAGGTAATCCTCCCAGTTGCCCATCGCCGCAGAGTTGATGTACTGGTTGCCGCCGAGCGACGTGAAACAGTCGGGGAACACGGCCACCACGGGCCCCATCTCGCCCTCGGCGACGAGGCGGTCGAGACGCTGCGGCACGTTTTCACCGAACGGCCGCCAGTTGAAATGGGCGAGACCGCTGCCGGTGAACCCGACGAGGTCGACGAACACGGGATACTCCTCGTCGGATGACGCATATCCTTGCGGCAGGTAGACGGCAACCCGGCGTTGCACCGGATCACCGAGGAGGTTGCCGCGCAGCGCGTGCGAGTCGATCGAGAACTCGACCCTCGTGCCCCTGCTCGGAGAGAAGCTGTGTCCAGGCATGGCCTCAACCTACTCGACGCAGGTCATGGCCCGACCTGCAGAGATTCCCGCTGCTCGGCCACCCGTGTGATGCGTTGGGCCATCCTTCGAAAGATCGGTGCGTGGAACGGCAACATCGCCCACCAGTACAGTCTCCCCACGACACCTCTTGGAACGAACCGGGCGATCTGCGTCAGTCTGCAGCCGTCTTCGGTCGGTTCGACCGTCCACTCCAGCCAGGCGGTGCCGGGTACCTTCATCTCGGCCCGCAACAAGAGGTGACGCTGCTCCGGGTCGATGATGACAACCCTGAAGAAATCGAGTGCCTCGCCGGGTCGCAACTCCTCGGGATGTCGCCTTCCTCTTCGAAGCCCCACACCCCCGATCAGCCGGTCGAAGAGGCCCCGGAGCCTCCATGCCCAGTTCATCGTGTAGTAGCCGACGTGACCTCCGATCCTGGTCACCGCCCAGAACACATCGTCGGCCGGCACGGACGCGGTCGCCGTACGCCGGTCCAGCTCCATCGCAGCCCCCGACCACGCCGGGTCACCGGGCAGCGGTTGTGCCGGCTTTGTCAGTGCATCGGACCAGCGGGTCTCGACCTCGAACTGCAAGATCCTCGCCATCGCCCTCCACACCGCCTCGCGGTAGGTGAGCAGATCTGCAGGGTGGTAGCCGGGCGGCGACTCTCCGGTGACCACGACATCGTTCAGCAGGCTTTCGATGAGGGGGCGGGCAGTGGCGACCGGCAGCGGCGTCACGAGTCCGACCAGCAGCGGCGACAGGCGCGAACTGAACAGCGGAAGCGGAATGACCCTTCGCTTCGGGAGCCCCGCGACCTCGGCGTAGGTCTGCATCATCTCCTCATACGTGAGCACGTCCGGGCCGCCGATCTCGTAGATACGGCTGCCGGACCCGACGAAGTCCAGGGCATCCATCAGGATCTCGAGGACGTTGCGCACCGCGATCGGCTGGCAGCGCGTACAGATCCACCTCGGGCGCATCATTACCGGGAGCACCTCGGTCAGATGTCGGATCATCTCGAACGACATCGATCCCGAACCGATGATGACCGCCGCCCGGAATTCGGTGACGGGTGTCTGTCCGGAAGCCAAGATTCGCCCCACCTCGTGGCGGCTTCTGAGATGCGCCGACAACTCCTCATCGTCGGACCCGAGGCCGCCGAGATAGATGATGCGTTCGAGTCCGGCCTCGTCGGCGGCATCGCGAAAGTTCTCCGCGGCGATACGATCCAGTTCGGCGAAGCCCCCCGACGTCTCCAACCCGTGGATCAGGTAGTACGCCGCATTGCACCCAGTGAGTGCGGCGCGCAGCGTCTCAGGCTTCAAGGCGTCGGCGGCAACGACCTCCACATGATCCCTCCAGGGATCGAGTGTGAGCCGTGCAGGATCACGTGTCATACACCGGACCAGGAACCCGCGTTCGAGCAGGCGCGGCACGAGACGTCCACCGATATAGCCGGTCGCGCCCGTGACGAGGACTTTCACTCCACGGAGCCTAGGAGACCGCCGGGCAATGTATGGCACGCATCCCGACAGCCCGGCTCAAACGGTCGCCTTCTCGCGCTCGGCACGGATCATCGGCGACTCGTCGAGAAACCCCGTCAGGGCGATGACGATGGTGGTCAGTGCGATGAACACCAGCATCGAGCCTGCCATGGAGCCGGTCACGTCCGACTTGAACGCATCCATCCCGAGGATGAACAAGATGCCGGAAACCTGCCCGGCCATCACGATGATTCCTTGCGACGTCGACTCTGGTGCCGGGTAGCCGATCTCGGCGCTGTACTGGAACCCAAGCGGGTAGGCACTCATCATGAAGAACCCGAACACGAAACTCGAAACGAGCAGCAGCGGATAGCTGGCGGCAAACGCCAAACCCACGAGACCGGGGGCCATGCCGGCGACCGCCATGACGAGGAACGGCTTGCGCCTTCGCGACCGATCCGACAACACCGACAGGATCCCCGCACCGAGAATCCCTCCGATCACCATCACCGCGCCGATCACGCCGGCCTGCTCGGGACCGAACCCCCGGGGGCTCACGATCTGTTCGATCCATGTGCTGATCGCGTTGAACATCCCCAAGCCGACAAAGAACAACAACAGCAGGATCAGCATGTCCTTCTGTTTGAGGATGTGTCGAAGACCCTCGAACACCTTGAAACGCTCCATCTGGTCGGCCTCACTCGGCGCGGTGACCGGCCGCTCGCGAATCAGGACGAGAGCGGCGACCGCACCGATCATCGATGCGACTCCGTACGCCATCAGCATCCCCGACATCGCGAAACTCGAAACGAGATACGGTGTCGCCGCCATCGCGACGATGATCCCGATGAACTGGGCGAGGGATGGGAGCGCAGCAGCCGTCGCGCGTTCGGTGATCGGGAACCAGCGGGCACCAACCTTGGTGATGGCATTCATCACGAACGGCTGGCCGACCGCAAGTCCGATCTGGGAAACGAGCACGAGCGTGTAGTCGGACGCCCAGATCCCGCGGGTCAACCCGAACACGCCGGTCAGGACGGCGCCGATCCCGACGCCGACCCGGATTCCGTAGGTGTCGATGATGTAGGACGCGGGGATCGACATGATGATGAACACGATCATGAAGACCATGGACAGCAGGCCGATCTCCAGCTCGGAGACCCGGTAATAGGCCGCCGCATCACCGGTCACCGCCGCGAACGTGATCCAGTTCATCTGCACCAGCGCGTTGATGAGCGAGAACACCCCGAGCACGACCCACCGATACCCATACAATCTGACGCTCGTCGCCTCGGCCACCGCCTCACCTCCACGCTCACGACACCGTGCCAACCGGATCGCCACGGCGTCTCCGGGTTGCTGTTCTCTCGCTTCCGACTTCACAGACCGGCACATCCGTTACCATCGCGAACCTCATGCCGGACTCCCCTTTCCGCAATGTTGCGTTGATCGCGCACGTCGACCATGGCAAAACCACCCTGGTCGACGCGATGCTGTCCGCAACCGGAGTGTTCTCGTCACACCAGGAACACGTCGATCGCATCTTGGATTCCAGCGATCAGGAGCGAGAGCGTGGCATCACGATTCTCGCCAAGGCCGCGTCCGTCGAATGGAAGGGAACGCGAATCAACCTCGTCGACACTCCTGGGCACGCCGACTTCGGTGGCGAAGTGGAGCGGGCGCTCGCGCTCGTCGATGGGGTATTGCTGTTGATCGACGCTGCAGAGGGACCGATGCCGCAGACCCGCTACGTGCTCTCCAAGGCGCTCGCACGACACCTGCCGGCAGTCGTGGTGATCAACAAGGTGGACCGAGCCGATGCCAGGCTCGAAGAAGTCGTTAACGAAGTCTACGAGCTGTTCTTCGACCTCGATGCGTCCGACGACCACATCGAGTTTCCGATCATCTCGTCCATCGCCCGCCAGGGCCGTTCCATGGTCGGCATCGGGATGCCCGACGCCGACGCCGATCTCTCCCCACTTCTCGACGCCGTCGTCGAAACGATCCCGGCGGCCACAGGCGACCCGTCGGCCACACTCCAGGCACTCGTCACGAACCTCGATGCCTCCGATTACCTTGGACGGCTCGCCATCGGAAGGGTCGTCCAGGGAACGCTGAAGAGTGGAGAACGGGTCGCTCTCTGCCGGGCCGACGGCGCACCTCTGCGACGGCGGCTCACGCAACTCATGGGATTCGAGGGTCTCGGACGCATCGATGTCGACGAGCGAGTCGCAGGAGACCTCTTCGTCGTTGCGGGGTTCCCCGAGGTCGAGATCGGAGACACGCTCGCGGATGTTACGGACCCGCTCCCGCTCCCGCGGCTGAAGGTGGACGAGCCCGTTCTGAGAATGACCTTCGGTGTCAACACGTCCCCGCTTGCGGGGACCGACGGCCGCTTCCTCACGTCCCGACAGATCCGCGATCGGCTCGAGCGCGAGGTTCTCGGCAACGTGTCCATCCGGATCGGACAGACGGCCTCTCCCGAAGTCATCGAAGTGGCCGGGCGTGGCGAGCTTCAGCTGGCCGTGCTCATCGAGACGATGCGCAGAGAAGGTTTCGAACTTCAGGTGAGCCGTCCCGAAGCGATCACCCGTGAGATCGACGGCGTGACACACGAGCCCATCGAGCAGGCGATCATCGACGTTCCGGACGAGCACGTCGGGACCGTCACCCAGGCGGTCGCCCCCCGCAAGGGCACGATCATCGGTCTGGAGCCGGGAGAAACAGGCCGTACGATCATCACCGTCTCGGCTCCGTCGCGTGGGCTCATCGGGTTGCGCTCGCTGCTCATGACCGCCACCCGCGGCACCGCCCTCGTCCATCAGCAGCACGCCGGCTGGGCGCCGTGGGCCGGAGAGCTCCCTCACCGTCAGGGGGGTGCGATGATCTCGGATCGGGCCGGCAACTCGACCGGCTACGCCCTGGACAACCTCCAGAAGCGCGGTCACCTGTTCATCGGTTCGGGTGAGCAGGTCTACGAGGGGATGGTCATCGGGGAAAGCTCCAGGCCGATGGACCTACCCTGCAACCCCACCAAGCCCAAGCAGCTGACCAACATCCGCACGCATGCATCGGACGAGGCGATCAAACTGAAGCCTCCCCGAAGGCTCACCCTCGAACTGGCCATCGAGTGGATCGCCGACGATGAGCTGGTCGAAGTCACACCGAACGCGATCCGGGTCCGGAAACGGCTCCTGGGCGCCGGCGACCGCAAGCGCGCAAAGCTCTTGTGACGTTTCGGCGGGTCTATCCGGGCCAACCGTCACGAGAACGAGAAAAAGACCTTCACGAGACCCGGCTCGCAGGCCGCGAACCGCCGGTACATCTCCGGTCCTTGTTCGATCGGCACCCCAGGATGGGTGACGATGACCTCGGTTGGAATCGTCACCCTCCCCGCCGCCACGACCGGGAGAAGCCGCTCGAGTACCGACCTGACGGGAGCGCGACCGCCACGGATCGTTGCGTTGCGGTCGTAGACGTCCACAGGGGTGAACGCGAACGCGTCGGCCGTCTGAACGGCAATGATCGACAGCGTCCCGCCGGGTCTCAGAAGGCGAAACGCCAGTCCTTGCGCCGGGAGCGCACCGGCAGCTTCGATCACCGAAACGAACCCGCCCTCGGTCATCAGGTCGGCGACACTCTCGGCTTCTCGCGGATGCGCGGTGCGAGCCCCAAGCCGTTCGGCGCGCTTCCTCCGATCGTCGACGGGGTCGACCGCCAGGACGGGATCCGCACCCATCGTCTTCGCCGCGGCGACGGCGCTGAGGCCGACCGAACCCAGCCCGACAACGGCCGCCGCCCTGCCGGGGCGCACTGCGGCACGACGTGCCGCATGCCAGCCGGTCGGGAAGTTGTCGCTCAGTAGCAGCGCCGCCTCGTCCGAGATCCCTTCGGGGACCGCAACGAGGGTGCTCTCGGCGAGAGGCACACGAAGGAACTCGGCCTGGCCTCCCTGCAGTGCAGGTTTCGACAGATCTGTCGCATCACCGTATCCGAACAGCTCTCCACGAGCACAGCGTGCGCTCAACCCACTCCGGCAAGGATTGCACTCGCCGCAACTCGTCGTGAACGGCACCATGACCCGCTGACCGACCGACAGGCCCGAGACGGCACTGCCGGTCGCCGTGACTTCGCCAACGACCTCATGACCGGGGATCACGCCGAAGCGAACGACTTCTCGTCCCAGGTAGGGGTGCAGGTCCGAGCCACACAGCCCTGCCCGGTGGACGGCGACGATCGCGTCCGTATCCGCCTCCAGTCGCGGATCGGGCAGGTCATCCCGAAACGTGATCGTTTCCACGCCGTCGAGCGTCAGACCTCGCATAGGCAACACGGTAGCGACCCAAACCGCCGAACCCAGGGCTCGTAGGGGTCGCCACGACGCATACGAGCCCTGGGTTCAAATGAACGTGGTCCCGATCTCAGGCGGGGTGGCTCTCCAGCAGCGTGGCGGCCCGAAGGAACTCGGTTTCGATCCGTTCGATCGTGTGCCGTGCCCATCGCACCGACAGCAGTGACGGAATGGCCTGCAACACCACCTGGAATGAACCACTCGGTCCCCGCCACGGTTCTCGACCGGACCGAGCGACGCAACCTCGGTAGTGCAGCTCCGTGAACCCCAGCATGAGCACCGCCGCCGTGCGCACCGCGACCGCCTGCTCGAAGCCGCCGAGCAGCCTCCGGTAGGCGGGAACGAGGCTCAGCGCACGGGCAACCAGCTCGTCGCGTACACGCTGGATCGTCTCTCGGATCTTGGTCGCGTCGCCCACATTGCCCAGATACGGTTTGAGCGCCGGGTGATACCCGATCCCCCTTGCGAGATCCTTCTCGACGTCCCTGGTGATATTGGCCAGTTGGATCATCTCCCCCACCGCAAACGCATCCCGCTCCACGGCCGCCGTCGGGACCTTGCCGCCGATCAGACCCAAGGCGAACAGGACCGGATTGCCGATCACGTTCCGGCAGTAGTGGGTCACCTGTTCGCCGTTGTTCAGGACACCGCCCTGACAGGCAAAGCGGTCCGTCGACCACACCATCCCGTCCGCCATCGACCGGACGAGATCGGCGATCGACCGCTGCACGTCCGTGGAGAGACTCCGGTAGACGACATCGACGAGGCCACATCGATCGACGAGGAGGAGATGGAGCCGATCCCGATCGTCGCGAGCCAGCGTGTCCGGAATCGGAACCGGCCGGGTGAGCCGGCCCCCCTCGAACCTGCGGGCGAAGTCGTCGAGGCGCTTTCCACGCTGCTCCGTGTCGGGGTACAGATCTTCGTATGTGTCGAGGATGCGACTGTACAGATAGGCCACGGCCGACGCCCTGGCCTTCTCGGCAGGAAGGATGACGATACTCGCCGCAAAGCTTCTCGCCGCGTGGGGCAGAACGCGCCAGACGAACCGCTCCGGATCGTCCTCCGCGGCCAGTGACCCGAGGTCGGGGTGGTCGCGGTTGGTGATCAACCCTCGAGCTAACAGCAGCAACCGAGAAAAACGGTGTCCCATGGCCCCATCAAGGTAGCAGCGCGATGCGGCTCACCGGAAAGGGCCGAACGGCCCTGGTCGCGCCGGGTGGACGCGCGTAACACTGGGGACGGTCATGCGATCGGCACATCCCACAACCCGGCAGGTCTGGCGAGACGTCGAACGTCACCTATTCGGAGTCCTCGCGTGGGTGACCCCGGCCGGGGAGGCCCGCAGCGCGGGCATCGTCTACACCGTCGCAGATCACCGCATCTACATCGTCACGGGACCCCGAACGTGGAAGGCACGCCACATAGCCGACAACCCGCACGTGTCGATCACCATCACGATACCCAAACGGGTGCCACTGATGCCCTGGGTCAAGATTCCCGCCGCCGCCATCACGTTCCATGGCGACGCGGTGATCCACCCCATCGGCGAAGCCCCGCCTCCGATCCTGCACGCCCTGCTGCGCGGTCTCGAAAAGAAGGTCGCAGATCTGGATATGTGCCTGATCGAGATCACCCCGGTTGGGCACTTCGTCACCTACGGGATCGGCGTGCCGATGCTCGTCATGCGGCACCCGGAACGTGCGTCGGCACGGGTCCCCGTCTCCCCGGAATAGCCGACCGCACCGGCTGTTTCGCGTAGGCTGCAAAACGAACACCGGAGGTATGTGTTGGATCGCATAGGCCGCCTCCTCGTCGAACGGTCGGGGCGAGTACTGGTCGTCACCGGCGTCATCACCCTGGTTGCGATCGCGATGCTCTTTCGCTTGCGCGTCAACGCCGACGTCACCCAGTTCCTCACCTCGGGCAACGAGCGGGGTGAAGCCTGGGTCGCGCTCCAGGACAAATACGACACCGCCGATCCGATCAACGTGCTCGTCTCGGTGCCGGAAGGAAAGACGATCTCCGACAAGGATGTCCTGATCGAACTGGTCCAGCTGCGTGACCGCCTCACGGCACTCGATGATGTCGCGCATGTCGGGTCCATCATCCCCGCCGTCAACCCGCTCACCGGGGCAGCCATCACCCCGGAGATGATCAATGCAGTCCCGGAAGCCATGATCGCCAGGTTCCTTTCTCAGAACCCGGTTGCCGATCTGCTCGTCAGCGACGACGGCAGACACACCCTCATGGTTGTGGTTCCTTCAGGTGACCCGGTGCGGGTGGCGCGTGAGCTCACCGGCATCAAACCGCCGGAGGGCCTGAAAGTGAACTACTCGGGCAACCCGGTGATCTTTGCGACGGTGCTCGACATGATCGGCTGGTTCCTGCTGTTCATCCCGCCTGCGGTCATCATCCTGCTGCTGCTCACGTTCTTCGCAAACATCGGTGACCGCAAGCTCACGATTCTGTCCATCATCCCGGCCCTGCTCGGCGCACTCTGGACCTTCGGTCTGATCTTCGGGCTCGGCCTTGAGGTCGACATCGTCTCGGTCCTCGTGCCCATCTATGTGATCGTCATGGGCTCCGCCGACGGCCTGCATTTCGTCACCCACTATCAAGAAGCCTCGGAGCGTACCGAGGACCCGGTAGCTCGCGTCACCTCCACACTCCGACAGGTCGGGGTCCCGATGATCCTCACGACGATCAGCACCGCCGCCGGGTTCCTTTCCCTACTCGTCACCGGGGTCAGACCCATTCAGCAGCTCGGCCTGTTCACCGCCATCGGGATCGGGCTCGCCGGCGTCGTCTCGTTCTTTTTCCTCCCCGCGCTGCTCAGCCGCTTGGACATCGAGCCGAAGCACCATACGGCGATCCTTGGACCGCGCGTCACCGCCGCCATCAAGGCGCTCGCGCGACCACGCTGGATCGCCGCCGTCCTGTCCGTGGGCCTGATCGCCTTCTCCGCGGTCTTCATCCCTCGCCTCCAGGTCGACTCCGATCAGCTCTTCTTCATCAAGGAGAACCATCCCCTCCGCCAGAGCTTCAACGAGACGGCGGAGATCTTCGGCGGTGCCACACCGTTGATCGGCGAGTTCGTCTACGACCCGAACGGCGGTCCGGAGCAGCTGACACATCTCGAGACGCTGGAGCGGGACTTCGAACGGCTGCCGGGAGTGCGCACCGTCTTCTCGGCGGCCGATCTGGCCGGAAAGATCCCGCCTGCCGAGATGGATGCCGTCCTCGCGGGAACGGCGGCGTTGCCGCTCGGCCGGATGGCATCACAGGACGGGTTGCGCTTCATCGTGTTCCCGGGACCGTTCGAGACCAAGGATCTGCGTGCCTGGCTCGACTTCGCGGACACCCACGCCGAGATCCGCGTCCTGACCGGCATGCCCGTTCTCTGGGACGAGATCGCCAGGCTCGTGATTCGCGCCCAGATCGGGTCGCTCATCGCCGCCTACGTCCTCGTCGCCTTGATGCTGCTCATCGCGTATCGCAAGGTGCGCCAAACCCTGGTGGCCCTCGCCCCGCTGGTCCTGACGACCGGCACCCTGCTGGGGTTCATCGCCGCATCCGGCATCCAGTTGAATCTCGTCACGGCGATCGCCTCGTCGATCGTCATCGGCGTCGGCATCGACTACTCGATCCACTTCGTTGCCGCGATCGACTACGCGCGTCCGGCCGGAGACGGCTACATCCTGCGGGCCATCGACAGCGCCGGCCGCCCGATCGTCGCCAACGCGCTCGGCATCGCCCTGGCGCTGAGTGCGCTGTGGCTGTCGCCGCTGAAGATCCATCCGGAGATCTCGATGATCATGTGGGTCTCGATGACGACCGCCGCCGTGACCGCGCTCGTGGTCATCCCGGCGCTCCTGCCCGCGGCGGGGATGCGCGAGCCGGCGCCGAACTCGAACCCTTGACCCGTTTTCGTGACGGTTCGTTGGGACTATTCCCGTGAAGCGTCACGAGAACGGGGGCCGGCTGCCCAGAATGCAAGCAACGCCAGCGCCAACGCCGCCAGCCCCAGAGCACCCCAGCCCCAACGAAGCGTGCTCTCGGAGTATCCCTCTTGCGGAGCACCGGTCGTGCCCGATCCCTCGAGCCCGAGAAACCCCGGATCGACCCCGAGCGTCGCCAGGGTCACCGGCTCCGACATGTCGCTGCCTCCGCCGGCTCTGATCGCCTCGAACACCACCACGAGATTACTCACCTCGGTCTCTGTGGTCCCGCCCCATTCACCCGCACCGAGTGGCGCCAATCCAACGATTGCCTCCCCGCCTCCGATATCGACCAGGTGAGCAACGACGGCGTCTGCCTCGCCCGCAACCTCAACGGTCAGCGTCACTTCCATCCTGCCGCCGGAGACCGGCGCCGCCGAGGCGGTCGCGTCCCCAAAGGCACCGCCGAGGACCGCGGCAGAGAGAAGAATCGCAGAGAGCAGACGCAGCATGCCGCGAGGATAGGGCTGCTGCATGCCGGTAGCCTTGCTTCCATGCGACGCATCGATACCACACTCATTCGTGTGATCACCGGGGATCTCACCCGCCAGGACGTCGACGCTATCGTCAACGCCGCCAATGAGCATCTCGCTCACGGAGGCGGGGTCGCCGCGGCGATCGCCAAAGCAGGAGGAAGCTCCGTGCAGCGTGAGTCGACTGCGTGGGTCCGCGAGCACGGCCCGGTCGCACCAGGACACGCTGCGGTCACGACCGCGGGAGCCATGCCGGCGCGCCACGTGATCCATGTGGTCGGGCCCCGCTACCGAACGGGTCAGGACAACGAAGGCATGCTGCGCGAAGCGGTGGAGGCGGCGCTCGACGCCGCACTCGCACACGGCGACCGCTCCATCGCGTTCCCGGCGATCTCGGCCGGCATCTTCGGCTATCCCCGTGCCGAGGCGACACGGGTTCTCGCCGATGCGGTCGTGACGTGGGTCTCGGCCCACCCCGGGGCTCTCGACGAGGTTCGCCTCGTCGGCTACGACGACGCCACCGCTGCCGATTTCGCCGTCGCGCTGGAACGGTCCGGTGAGGAGTCCGCCGAGTGATGCAGGTTCTCCGGTACCCGCCATCGCAACCTCAGATTGGCACAAGACCGTAGCGGCGGGGACGCGTGAGCCGGCACCCAACTCGAACCCTTGACCCGTTCTCGTGACGGTTCGCTGGGACTATTCCCGTCAAGCGTCACGAGAACGAGAGTCGGCAACACCTGTCTGCCACGAGCATGAGCCGAGCGAATCATTGCCGGGCCGCTCTTGACCATCTCCCCCATCAGGCCCTGGCGCTCCTCAACGCCACCTCAACGCCACCTGGTGGCCGCTGCAGTAGTGTGTCCACGCACATGAGCGGAGAGGGACCATGGCAGACCGACGCGTCGCGCTGATCACCGCATCGGGAAGAGGGATGGGAGCGGCGATTGCACGCGAGCTCGCGGAAGCCGGGTACCGGCCGGCACTCATGTCGAACGGCGGAGGCGCCGTTACGCTCGCCGAAGAACTCGGTGGCATCGGGCTCACCGGATCCGTGACCGACGAGGCGGACCTCTCCGAACTCGTCGATGCGGCAATGACCGGGTACGGTCGCATCGACGCGGTCGTCAACAACACCGGTCACCCGCCCACCGGAGGGATCCTCCAACTCACCGACACGGACTGGCATGCCGGTCTCGATCTCGTCCTCCTCAACGTCGTCCGTATGGCTCGGCTCGTCACTCCGATCATGCTCGAGCAGGGTGCCGGCAGCTTCGTGAACATCTCCACATTCTCCGCCTTCGAGCCAAGCCCGGCGTTTCCCATCTCCAGCAGCCTTCGCGCCGCACTCGCCGGATTCACGAAGTTGTACGCAGACGAGTACGCGGGACGAGGCATCCGGATGAACAACGTTCTCCCCGGGTTCATCGACAGCTACCCGCAAACGGCGGAGAACGTCGCTCGGATCCCGGCCGGCCGGTACGGTACCGTCGCGGAGGTCGCCAAGACGGTCCGTTTCCTCCTCTCCGACGACGCCGGATACATCACCGGGCAGAACATCCGCGTCGACGGCGGCATCACAAGATCGGTCTGAGCAGTGGCGTACGACATCGTCATCGTCGGTGGCAGCGCAATGGGTGCCGCCACGGCCTACTACCTGCTGAGTCGCGAACCGTCGATGTCGGTCGCGGTCATCGAGAAGGATCCGACGTATCGATACGCGTCGACCGTGCTCTCGGACGGCAACATTCGTATCCAGTTCAACCTCGAGGAGAACATTCGGATCTCGCAATACGGAATGGAGGTCTTCGAGACGTTCGCCGATGACATGGAGGTCGATGGCGTCCGGCCCGAGATCTCCATGCGCAAGCAGGGGAACCTGTTCCTCGTCGATGCGGAGACCAGGAGCGCAGCAGAACAAGGCATCGGACTCCAGCAGGATCTCGGATGCGCGGTCGAGTGGCTGACCGCGGATCAGATCGCCGATGCATACCCGCCGTTCGTCGGTCCACAGATCATCGGTGGGACGCTCGGACGCCTCGATGGCAGCGTCGATCCGAACGCCGTATTGCAGGGATATCGCAAGAAATCGATCTCGTTGGGCGCCGACTTCATGACCGGAGAAGTCACCAGTCTGAACGGTGACGGCAACAGAATCCAGGGAGTCACGCTGGCATCCGGAGATGCGATTGCGGCCGGTGTCGTGGTCAATGCCACTGGAGCGTGGGCTCGCGATCTCCTCTCGACCATCGGAATCGACCTGCCGGTCATTCCGGTGATGCGACACGTTCATGTGGTCGAGAGTCCGATTCTCTCGACAGGACTGCCGAGCGCCTTCCTGCCATCGGGGCTCTACCTCATCCCCGAGCACGGCGGCACATGGCTCATGGCCTGGTCACAGCCGGATGACCCGGTCGGGTTCGACTTCTCCGTGCATCAACACCGCTTCTACGACATCATCTGGCCGCATCTCGTCGAGCAGCTTCCCGCTTTCGACCGGCTGCACGTCGTTGGTGGGTGGGCAGGCCTCTACGCGGTCAACACCCTCGATGGAAACGCGATCCTCGGCGAGTGGCCCGAGATGCGAGGTCTGTATCTCGCCAACGGCTTCTCGGGACACGGATTCCAGCAGTGTCCCGCCGTCGGCCGCTACCTTTCCGAACTCATCCTCGGCCAGGAGCCGAGCCTCGATCTCTCGCGACTTGGACCACAACGAATCCTCGAAGCCAGCCCACTGTTCGAGCACGCCGGCCGCATCATCTGAACACGTGAGCGGAGGCAACAAGCCGTCTCACGCGGCAACGTTCATCGGTAGCCTCCGGCAAGAGGAGGTCCAGGCAGGTGCCCTGGAGAAACCATGACCACGTTACGCAATGCTGCAGACGATTTCCTGGCACAACGAAGGATCGCCGTTGCGGGCGTCTCGAGAACACCCGAAGGGGGCCACAGCGGCAACGGCATCTACCGGCGGCTCCGGGACCGCGGGTATGAGGTCTTCGCAGTCAACCCGAATGCCGATCAGGTCGAGGGAGATCCTTGTTACCACAGCCTCGCGTCGATCCCGGGTGGAGTGGACGCCGTCGTTGTCGCCACGACCCCACAGGCAGCCGAGGATGTCGTGCGAGACTGCGCCGAGCTGGGCATCACGCGAGTGTGGCTCCACCGATCGCTCGGCAAGGGCAGCGTCTCGGAAGCTGCAGTCGAGTACGGCCGACGGCACGGCGTCCCGGTGATTGCCGGCGGATGCCCCCTGATGTTCCCGCCTGCGGCAGACCCGGCACACCGGATCATGCGCTCCGTCCTGAGCCTCACCGGTGCGGTACCCCGGAAGGTCCAGGACATCGAGCAGTAGCCGCCACGTCCGCTTTACGGTCTCGCATCACTGGTCACGTCGCGATGCGAAGTACCCGATACCAGGTGCCGGGCGCCAACATCACTCCGCAGACGCCTGGTGGCCTACGCCAACCACACTTCGCCGCCGAGTCTGATCTCCACCGGGGACTCGAGGTGTTCCATCGCGGTGATGAACCCCCGGGTTCCTGATCCGAGGAACGCGAGCTCCTCCTGCAGCTCCCCGGCGGGTGCATCCGGCCGACCGATCAGGAAGCGGGTGAACGGAATGCACGGCTCTGCAACCCGCAGCCCGGACAGCTCGACGCCGCCGCCGGCGATGTCGAACACCAACCCGGCGGCGAGCTCATCGAGCGTCCAGATACGGTCGGTCTCTATGACGATGTTCTCCCCGGCGATGCCCAACGGTTGATCGCCGAACCGATCGGAGATCTTGCGATAGTGCGAGGTGAAGCCGATCGATACCGTGGAACGGGGGGCCCATCGGGTGCGCTGTGGATGCGACGCATGGTGCGCGTCGATCACCCACCCGCCGTCATGTGCGGCAAGCGTCCCTTCGCGAGTGAGCAGCAGCCGCTCCGAAGTAACCAGCGGCGACAGCTCATACACGCCGCTCCCTTTCAGGCGCCGGCGCTGCACCTGCAGCAGGGCAATGGACCCGACCCGTTCACGCAAGTGCCACACCTCGCTCTTCGTGGACGGCCTTGAGGACGTCCGGTCGGTCGGTCATCAGCCCATCCACTCCCAGATCGAGGAGGCGATGCATTTCGTCTGCCTCGTTGACCGTCCACACGTGCACGTGCTTGTTCGCCCTGTGGGCTGCACCGACGAACTTGTCGTCGACGATGGTGAGGCTTCCATACCGGACAGGGACCTGTAACGCCGCTGCGGGCGATCTCAGGCCGACACCGGCTCTCGACGCAACCCAGAATGCACGTGTCTCCCAGACGGCGCTCGACGTGAGCACCCGCCCTCCTGATGCCTTCCGTACGGAGCGCACCCAGCGGTCGTCGAAGCCGCCGACGATCACACGGTCCCACAGGTCGAGACGCTCCAGCAACGCAACGAGGGGTCCTTCGAGACCACCCTGCTTCAACTCGAGGGTGAGTCGGATATCCGGGAACGTCGTAACGATCTCCTCGAGCGCGGGGATGGTGATGCCCTGTCCCCGGTACGGCCATTCCCGATCGGCTCCGAATCGAAACGCGGCGTCGAGCGACTCGAGCTCTTCGAACGTGTAGTCCCAGACATCGCCGGTGCCGTCCGTTGTGCGATCGAGGTAGTCGTCGTGCAAGAGAACCACGACGCCGTCCTTGGTCAGGTGAAGGTCCGTCTCGAAGTACCGATAGCCGAGGTCGTAGGACTGTTGGAACGCAAATACGGTGTTCTCGGGCCACAGCAGACGCCCACCCCGATGGGAGAAAGCCGTCGGACGCACGGAGAAGAAGGGATGGGTCATCGCAAAAGAGTCTAGAAACGTCGTCGGTCGTCGGTCGGCAGCCGGCCATCAGTTGCGGACCACGCGTGGTCACGCGTCTTGCTGAGAACTGATGACCGATGAGTGAAAACCGAGCACCGGCCGGCGGTCGCTGGAAACTCGATACCCTTCTCCCGTGTTTGCCGTGTTCGCCATTCTCTCTGCCGTCACGTACGGCGCCGCCGATTTCCTCGGCGGCATGGCCTCGAAGCGCCACCAGGCCATGGGAGTGGTGGTGGTCTCACAGATGGTCGGGGCCGTGCTCCTCCTCGCGTTGCTCCCGGTCCTCGGACCGGCCGAGTACCGGCTCTCCGATTTCGGATGGGGGGCCGCAGCCGGGCTCATCGGCGGTACCGGGTTGATCTTCTTCTATCGGGGACTCTCCACAGGGCGGATGTCCGTCGCCGCCCCCTTGTCGGCTGTCACCACCGCCCTTGTTCCACTCACCTTCGGGCTCTTCATCGGAGATCGTCCCTCCACCGCGGCGACCATCGGGATCGTGGCCGCCCTCTCATCCATCGCACTCATCACCAGGGAGCGAACCCCCGACGAAGGCGAAACGCGCAACACCGGTGCCCTCGACGGATTCCTGGCGGGCATCGGCTTCGGAGCGTTCTTCATCCTGATCAGCAGGACAGACCCCACATCCGGAATCTGGCCGCTCATCGGTGCCCGCGCCGCCTCCATACCGTTCGTCGCGATCCTTGCCGCGAGCCTTGGAAGAAGGATCAGACCCACCCGGATGCTGGATAAGACGGTTGCGGGAGCCGGCGTGCTCGACATCGCTGCAAACGCCCTTTTCCTGTTGGCCGTCCGGGCCGGCTTGATCTCGCTGGCCTCGGTCGTGACGGCCCTCTACCCGGCTTCGACCATCGTTCTGGCGAGAGTGGTGCTGAAAGAACGACTCACGATGCCACGTCTCGCAGGGGTCGCACTCGCTTTGGCGGGGATCGCCCTCATCGCGACAGGTTGAGCGTGTCGACGACGAAATCGCCGTCCTTGAGAACCGCACCAACGAGGTCTGTGCCGGGCCGATAGACGAGGTGAACGGCTCGCGGAGCGTCCAGGACGATCATGTCCGCGACCGCGCCCTCGCCGATCCATCCCTTGCCCGTCTCCTCGATGGCCAACGCACCACCACGAGTTGCCGACCACAGTGCCTCCTCCGGCGTCAACCCCATTTCGAGGACGGCCAGCACCACCACGAGCGGCATACTCTCCACATAGGCGGTGCCCGGGTTGCAGTCCGTGGCGATGGCCACCGGAACGCCGGAATCCCAGAGCATCCTGCCGGGTGGCCGGGGAGTCCGCATCGCCAGAGCGACCGCGGGCAGGAGCACCGCAACGGTTCCTGCCCGACGCAAAGCCTCGACATCGCCGGGAGAGACATGGTCGAGATGGTCGGCACTGACTGCGCCCAGCTCGGCTGCCAGCGCCGCTCCGCCCGTGTGTGCGAGTTGCTCGACGTGCATGCGCGGCTGCAAACCGAAACGCCTGCCTGCCTCCAGAATCCGACGGGCCTCCTCGAGGGTGAACGCGGCGCTGTCACAGAACACGTCGCAGTAACGGGCGAACGGAGCGCAGGCCGGCAGCATCTCGTCTTCGATGAGCCGCACATACGCCTCCCGATCCTCCCGATACTCGGCAGGGACGACATGCGCACCGAGGAACGTCGGCACGACATCGATGGCATGAGTGTGCGCGAGCTTCGTGATGACCTCGAGCATCTTTCTCTCCGTGGGCGTATCGAGCCCGTACCCCGACTTGATCTCGGCCGTCGTCGTGCCCATCGCCAGCATCCGGTCGAGTCTTCGAGTTGCGGATGCGACGAGCTCTTCCATGTCGGCGACTCTGGTTGCTTCCACGGTCGAGCAGATGCCTCCGCCGGCCTCGAGGATTGCCTCGTAACTCTCTCCACGGAGCCGCCGGCCAAATTCGTCGGCCCGATCGCCGGCGAAGACACAATGGGTGTGCGCATCCACGAAGCCGGGGATCACCGCCCTTCCTCCAACGTCGATCCGATGCAGGGCGTCGACTTCGGACGGGAGGGCATCATCTGGTCCCGCCCAGGTGACAACGCCGTCGCTCACGACCACCGCCGCGTCGGGGACGACACGGCCGGCGGCGGGCGGGCCAAGGTCATTGGTGGTCAGCTCTCCAATGTTGCGAAGCACGAAATCCATGCCCTCATCCTTGCACGAGCTTTCAGGCGGGCTTAACACCCCTTTATCCGACGCTCACGCAGACTATCGAAGCCACTCCAAGGAGGAGACATGAAAGGAAAGCTTGCTGCCATCATTCTCGCCGCTGCGATCGGCATCCCGACCGTCGGCGCCGTCGCGGCGTTCACCGGGGACTCTCCGTCCACAGATGCCGTCACCGACACCACCCGGCCTCCCCAACAGTCGGACGGTACGGCGCTCGCCGTCCAGGATGCCGTCGCCCGGGACGCCGATCTGCAGCGAGCTTGCGGCGAGGACGGCCCCGCACTGGCAGCGAAAGAAGCCGCAGGCACGATCAGTCCGCTCGAACAAGCAGCCCTGGACGCACTGCGGCCGATCTGCGCGGACACGGAAAACCCCCTCCCCGTCGCTTCGGTGGCCGGTCGACCGACCCAGATCGTCACCGTCGTCGAAACGGTGAGTGCGACGCCGGCGCCTGCGCATGAGACCGAACGCGAAGACGACCACGAAGACGAGCGCGAAGACGACTGATGCGCGATCGTGCAATGATCATCGTGGCCACCATCTTCGCCGTGTTCGGATTCCTGACGGTGCGAAGCTACTCGGGTGTCCCATCTCCGGCGGTTGCCGTCGCATCTTCCGGGATGGTCGCCGAGGCCGCCGAGCCGGAGACCCCCAACGGCCTCAGCCCTGCCCTGTACCGCACCTTGCAGGCAGAGAACTCGGCATGGGTACTGCCCACCGACCGGGCCGAGCAACAGCTCCCCGCCTCGATCGTGCGGGTGCTGGAATCCCACAACGCGGTGCTGCGCGTCGCCGACGGGACGGCGAAGTGATCCGTAAACGTTTCTTTCCGTTGCGGGGCGTCAAGATCGTCGCCTGGACGTTTGCCGGGGTCGCCTGGGTAACCGCGATCCTCGCCAGTAGGGCAGCTGCGATACCACCGCCGTCTGCCGGCACACAGCCGATCGCCGTCGAGCAGAGTGCCCCCTCCTCACAGATCGCGGCGGTGCCGTCGCTTCCACAGAGTGGTCTCGTGATTGTCAAGGTAGGCCGTGCCAAGATCACTCCTCCGCCGACACAGATCATCCGCCGTGTCGTACAGGTGCCGACTCGTCAAACGTCCAAGGGATCGTGATGCAGTCGGTCTCGTTCGATGCGATGGGAACCAAGGTGACGGTCGTTCTGCCGTCGGATGCAAGCGTGACGGAAACGCGAAGGCTCTTCGATCAGGTCGAACAGGTCTGCAGCCGCTTCCTGAAGCACAGCGAGCTCGGCCGGCTGAATGACTCCTCGACGTCGACCGTGGAGGTGTCGCCCCTCCTGGCGGACATCTTCACCGTCGCCCAGGATCTTCGCAGCCGGACCGATCGTCTCGTCGACCCGGCCGTCGGCGGCCTCGTATCCGCATGGGGCTACGACAGAACGTTTCCGAAGGTCGTCGATCTCGCAGATCCGCCGAGCGATGTCGAACCGAACTTCTGGTGGCATATCGACGGCTCCACGCTGTGGAAGGCACCGGGTGTTCGTTTCGACCTCGGTGGCATCGCCAAGGGCTGGACGGCAGATGTGGCGGTTGAACGCGGACTCGCGACCATCGTGAATGCGGGCGGGGACCTTCGCTCGAACCACCCCGAGGCGGACGTCGACATCGAGGACCCCTGGGGCACGATCGTCGCGAGGGTTCCGTTGGGATGTAGAGGGCTCGCCACGAGTTCGGTCACCCGCCGCAGATGGAAGGTCGCCGGTCGCCCTGCCCATCATCTGATCGACCCGCGCACCGGCGCTCCTGCCCATACGCCCATGCTCGGCGCGACCGTCGTCTGTGACAGCGCGACCTTGGCGGAGGCCGGAGCCAAGGCTGTCCTGCTCTACGGAGAACACGGTCTTGCCTGGGCCGACGATCAAGACTGGATCGACGGTGCGCTCGCCATCTGGAACGACGGTTCCGTGTATGCGACAGGAAGCCTGGAAGTGATGGCGGCATGAATCTCGCCTGGATCACCGTGCGAGGATCGGGTCTCGTCGCATTCGCGCTGCTCGCAGCGGCCACACTTTGGGGTCTGGTGATCTCCTCGAGGATGTTGACGCGTGCCGTCTCAACCAGGAGCACCACGTATGTACACGAAGCGTTGTCGATCGCCGGCCTGCTTGCCACCGTCATCCACGTGGTCGCGCTGCTGACGGACGACTATGTCGATTTCAGTCTTCGAGACGTGCTCGTACCGGGCGCGTCGACCTGGGAGCCGGTGGCGGTCGCTCTGGGAATCGTCGCCCTGTACGGCATGGTGCTGACCAGTTTCACCTTCTACGTCCGCCGGCGGATCGGGCAGAAGGTCTGGAAGGGCATCCACTACCTGACCTACGGGGTGTTCTCCGCCGCACTGATCCACAGCATCGAGGCGGGAACGGACAGTCACGGCATCTTCGCCGTCGCGTTGTACGGGGGCACGACCCTGGTCATCGCCATATTCACGATCCTGCGGGTGCTCAACTACGAAACACAACCGCGTACCCATTGAACCCAGGGCTCAGGGGGGTCGTGGCGACCCCCCTGAGCCCTGGGTTCAATGAATGGGGGGTCTACTCCTCGAGCATCGGGATACGAACCCCCCGCTCCCTGGCAACTTCGATCGCCCGCTCGTAGCCCGCGTCCGCGTGGCGCATCACCCCGGTTCCCGGGTCGTTGGTGAGCATCAGCTCCAGCCGGCGGGCCGCATCGTCCGTGCCGTCCGCGACGACCTGGGCACCGGCGTGGATCGCCTTGCCGATCCCGACGCCGCCACCATGGTGCACCGCGACCCAGGCCGCCCCCGAACAGGTGTTCAGCAGGGCGTTGAGGATCGGCCAATCGGCGATCGCATCGGAACCGTCGAGCATCGCCTCGGTTTCCCGATACGGGGAGGCCACGGAGCCGGAGTCCAGATGGTCACGACCGATCACGATCGGGGCCTTCACCTTCCCCGACCGCACCAACTCGTTGAACGCCAGACCCGCTTTCGCCCGCTCGCCGTAGCCAAGCCAGCAGATTCGGGCGGGAAGCCCCTGGAAATGCACCTTCTCCTTGGCGAGCCGGAGCCAGCGTTGGAGCCCCTGATTCTCCGGGAACAGATCTGCGATCACCTTGTCGGTCTCGGCGATGTCGGCAGGGTCACCGGAAAGGGCAACCCAACGGAACGGGCCCATACCCTCGCACATGAGCGGCCGCAGGTAGGCGGGCATGAAACCCGGATACGAAAACGCCTGCTCGAACCCGCCGTTCTTGGCCTCGCCACGCAGGTTGTTGCCGTAATCGAACACCTCGGCACCCGTATCGATGAAGCCGACCATCGCCGCGCAATGCCGGGCCATGGAGGCGCGGGCCAGGGCGATGTAGCGCTCCGGATCGCTCTTGCGAAGCTCTGCAGCGGCCCCGACGTCGTAGCCGCTCGGCACGTACCCGTTGAGCGGATCGTGGGCAGATGTCTGGTCGGTGACGATGTCTATGCCGATTCCGCGGTCGAGGAGCTCTGGAAACATGTCGGCCGCGTTCCCCTGCACACCGATCGACAGCGCCTCACCGCGTGACTTCGCCTGCAGCGCCGTTCGGACCGCCTCGTCCAGACTCGGGGCGACCACATCGAGGTAGCCGGTATCGATACGCCGCTGGATATGGGCAGGGTCCACCTCGACGACGAGGGCGACTCCCCCGTTCATCGTGAGCGCCAACGGCTGGGCTCCACCCATCCCACCGAGACCTGCGGTCAACGTCAGCGTTCCCTTCAGTGTCCCGCCGAAGCGCTGCTCGCCGATGGCGAGGAAGGTCTGATAGGTGCCTTGCAGGATGCCCTGTGTCCCGATGTAGATCCAGGATCCTGCCGTCATCTGTCCGTACATGATCAGACCCTTGGCCTCGAGATCCCAGAACTGCTCCCACGTGGCCCAGTCGGGCACGAGGAGACTGTTGGCGATGAGTACCCGGGGAGCCATCTCGTGGGTTCGGAACACGCCGACCGGCTTGCCGGACTGGATCAGCAGCGTCTCGTCGTTCTCGAGGTCATGGAGACTCTTCACGATCGCATCGAAGGCCTCCCAGCTCCGTGCCGCCTTGCCTCGTCCCCCGTAGACGATGAGTTCGTCGGGATTCTCGGCGACCTCGGGATCGAGGTTGTTCATCAGACAGCGGAGTGCGGCTTCCTGCAACCAGCCCTTCGTGTTGAGCGTGGTGCCCCGAGGGGCATGGATTTCTCTGCTCATGATGTCCTCCTCCACAAAGCGTACCGCCAACCGTCCATCGTCCGCCCGGCAGTGGTAGCTTCCAGGGCATGCCAGACATCTCCGTGATCCAGACCGCTGCAGATCAGTACACGGTGCAGGTCGGCGATGAGAAGAGCTCGACCGTGCACAGTGTGCGAGTGAAGGAGGCGGACGTTCAGCGGCTCGCCCCCGACGCCGATGCCGTCCGCCTGATCGAAGAGTCGTTCCGGTTCCTGTTGGAACGAGAACCCAAGGAGTCGATCCTCCGTACGTTCGACTTGCCTGTGATCGCCCGGTACTTCCCCGAGTACGAAGCGCAGATTCGCTCTCGCCTCAGCTGAGTCCCGCCGCGGCGAGCAGCGAACCGGCATCGATCAGACGCGCCACGGCTTCGATCTCGACGCCCGGCGGCCGGTCACCGGTCACCGGCGGCACGACCTCGCGAACGACCCGCATCGCGGCGGCGGTGTGCACGGACGGTGTCGACGGCGCCCGAAGTTCGACGCCTCGAACGGCACAGAGGATCTCGACCGCCAGCACCCGCTCGACGTTGTCCAGAACCTGCCACAGCTTGCGGGCGGCACCCCAGCCCATCGAGACATGGTCCTCCTGAGAACCCGAGGTTGGTATCGACTCCACGGAAGCCGGATGGGCAAGCACCCTGTTCTCGGCGACGAGAGCCGCCGCCGTGTACTGCGTGAGCATGTAGCCCGAGTCGACTCCGGGATTGACGGCCAGGAATGCAGGAAGCCCCGAGGAACGCTCGGGGTCCAGAAGCCGATCGGTGCGTCGTTCGGAGATCGACGACAGCTCCGTCACGGCGATCGCCATCAGGTCGAGTGCGATTGCGAGAGGTTGACCATGGAAGTTTCCTCCCGACACGATGTCACCGGTCGAAGGAAAGACGATGGGGTTGTCGACGACGGCACCCAACTCGCGGGTGAACACGTCCCTCGCATAACCCAGGGCGTCGCGAACGGCACCGTGCACCTGTGGAGCGCAGCGAAGGCTGTAGGCGTCCTGCACGGCATGGGTGAAGTCGTCCCGATGACTGGCAACGATCGCGGAGCCTTCGAGAAGCCGCCCGATGAGTCCCGCCGACTTGATCTGCCCCGGATGGGGGCGAAGCGCGTGAATCTCCGGCCTGAACGGACGTGCGCTTCCAAGCAGCGCCTCGACAGACAGGGCGCACGCCAGATCGGCGGTGGCCGCCAGCCGTTCCGCTCGGACGAGTTCCAGGACCCCCTGCGCCAGCATCCCTTCGGTCCCATTGAGCAGGCTCAACCCCTCCTTGGCCTGAAGGCGAATCGGCTCGATGCCGTACTCGACGAGCACCTCCGCGGAGGGTCGGACGGCCCCTGCCGCCTTCACGAAGCCCTCCCCGATGAGTGGAAGAGCCAGGTGCGCGAACGGGGCAAGGTCGCCTGAGGCGCCGACGGATCCTTGCGCGGGGACCACCGGGAGTAGATCCTTGTTCAAGAACTCGAGGTAGCGCTCCGGGAGGACCGCCCGCACACCGGAGTGGCCCTGCGAGAGTGTGCGGGCGCGCAAGAGGAGCATCGCCCGAACGATCTCGTCGTCGAGGGGCGCGCCGACACCGGCCGCATGGCTGCGCAGGAGATGCACCTGGAGGGCTTCGGCTTCCTCCCTCCCGATTCGGGTGTTGGCAAGCGCACCGAACCCGGTGGTGACGCCATAGACGGTTCGCTCTTCGGCGATCACCTCTTCGATGAGCCTTCGCGCCGGCGCCATCCGTGCAGGTACCGAGGCTGCGAGTTCAACCGGTTCACGGCGTTCCGCCACCGCCACAACCTGCTCGGGGCTCAACGGCCCGCCGTCGATCAGCATCTCGTCTCCTCTTCCCGGTGCAACCAGCGTACTTGCATCGCGCGAGCCTCCACATCATCACAACCGTTGGATATCGGCCGTAATGCAAAGACATACATATATGCACCGCGGCTCTGTCGACATCGTATACCCGCCGGTTCGTTCGCCGATGTGACCGGCGTCTCGCGCTCCACATGGACGAGAGCTTGCGGCACGCCTCGGTCGATCCCCCCACCGACCTCCGGCAGATTCGCACCGACGAGACCCGTCGCGTCTACGAGCAGGCGAGTTCCGGCTTGTCACGCCGGAAGTGGAAATCCGCAAGACGAGTACCCTGCAAGGAAGCGACTACGGAAAGGTGCCACGATGGCGGAACGGGATCTGATTGCCGAGGCTCGAGACCGACGCCAACCGCTGCACGACGCCGCCGACGCCCTCGAACTGGCCGCGGCGGGACCTGTCGGCGCCGGCTCGATCTGGCAAGACCGCATCCGAAAAGAACTCACGAACGTCACAGCCGCTCTCGCCGACCACATCGAGAAGACGGAGGGACCGGACGGCCTCTACCGGGAACTCATCACCCTGGCGCCTCGTATCTCCAACGACATCCGCCTGCTCACCGCAGACCACGCCGTCATCAAAGGAATGATCGACGAGATAGAAATCGCCTTCGATGCCGAGGATGTTGAAACGAGTTTGGTCCGTGAGCACATCACCCAGCTCCTCGGACGCATCACCCGGCACCGCCAGAAGGGCGCCGACCTGGTGTACGAGGCATACCAGGTGGACATCGGCGGGCAATCCTGACCCTTCGTCCAGCGGTCACCTGTGCACGAAACTGAGCACATGGTGTTGGCTCGACGGAACATCTCACTGAACCCTGGGCTCGTAGGGGTCGTGACGACCCCTACGAGCCCAGGGTTCAGGCGTACTACCCCTTTGATCTCGGGCGGCCGACCGGCACGGCACTATCCTTGCTGCGCATGCCAACCATCGCCGTCATCGGTTCTTCGCGCACGCAACCGGACCATCCGGACTACCAGGATGCGCAGCGACTGGGCCGACTTCTGGCAGACGCGGGATTCACCGTCGCCAGCGGAGGCTACGGCGGGCTGATGGAAGCCGTTTCGAAGGGAGCCCGATCGGTGGGCGGCCCGGTCGTCGGCGTGACCGCACCCGGCGTATTCCCCGACAGGGCCAGAGTCAACGAGTACGTGACCGACGAGCAGCCTGCAGAAACGCTCACCGAGCGAATCCACCGGCTGGTGTATGGCTCCGACGCGGTCGTCGCCCTGCCCGGAAGCATCGGCACCCTCACCGAGCTGATGTCGGCCTGGAATCTGGCGTATGTCGCCCCGTTCAGCGGAAGGATGCCCAAGCCCGTCGTCGCCGTCGGGGCCCTCTGGGCCGAGGTCGTCTCATGGCTGGCCGAACGCCTGGAGACCGACGGCACGCTTGTCACCCTCGTCGACAACGTCGACGAGGCCTTTCGCGAGATCGTCGAACGTGTGAAATCTATCACCGCGCCGGAACGGCCCGGTATGCTGAACGGCGGAGCGGATACATCGGGAGCATTGCCCTGAAAGCAATGAACCAACAAGCCAAGCCAATTCGAGGAAAACACCGGGCCCGTACGCAGGCGAACGGCTGTCGGGACGGTCACCACCGGTTCGGCAAACCTGCATCGGTCGGTGGCGGCCTCCTCCGCAGAGTCTGTGATCTCTGTGGAGAGGTGAGTCTCGATCTGCGTCCCGCCGAGGAGCCCCGAAAAGCCTCCCTCTTCGTCAGCGTCGTCGATACGCGCCAGGCCGTGCACCTCAAGGCCAGGTTGTCACGCCAGCCCCGCCGTCAGCGAGTGTGACCGTACCCTTCGACCCTGGCGTCCTCCGCAATGATCCAGAACATCGTGCGCTGATCCTGGACCTGTTCACCGGAGCTCTCGACGAGGTCGATCCCTATCGGGCGGTCGCACGCCGGCTGCGGCTCGTCGACGGCACCGTGACGATCGACGGCGTCGCCATGACGAACACCGACCGCATCATCGTGCTGGCCTTCGGCAAGGCCGCTCCATCCATGGCTCGTGCCGTCGCCGACATACTTCCCCTCGACACCGGTCTGGTGATTTCGAATCATCCGGAACCCCTCCCCCCGCCCTTGGAACTCGTGCCGGCCGGTCATCCGCTCCCCGACGACCGCAGTGTCGCCGGAGCGCGCCGCCTGCTCCGGCTCGGCTCGGAAGCGACGGCGGGCGACCTCGTACTCTGTCTGATCTCAGGTGGTGGTTCCGCCTTGGCGGAAATCCCAGCGCCCGACCTGACGCTCTCAGACCTCCAAGAGACCGTCAGGCTGTTGCTGACATCAGGAGCACCGATCGAAGAGATCAACACGGTGCGCACCCACCTATCGGCCTTCAAGGGCGGCCGCCTCGCCCAGGCGGTGGCGCCGGCGCGCCTTGTCACCCTCGTCCTCTCCGATATCGTGGACAGCCCGATTCCGTTCATCGCCTCGGGCCCGACCGTCGCCGATCCAACCACCTACGCCGACGCTCTCGACATCCTCGAACGCTACGAACTCACACACCTGGTTCCCCCACGAGTCCTCCGCCACCTCAGGCTCGGTGCCGATGGTGTCATCGCCGAGACACCCAAGACGGACCTTCCTGATCACCGGGTCGTGATCGTCGCCGACGGCGCCACGGCGGCCGAGGGGGCCCGACGGGTCGCGAAACGTATCGGGTTGTCGGCCACGATCGCCACGACGACACTCACCGGCGAAGCCCGGGAAGCGGCCGTCGCCTGCATCGGCGGTGCCGGCACCGGTATCACGATCTTCGCCGGCGAGACCACCGTGACCGTACGCGGCGGGGGCCTGGGCGGGAGGAATCAGGAAGCGGCGCTGGCGGCAGCCACGGTGATCGAGACGAACCCGGACATCGTGTTCGCGACGCTCGCCACCGACGGTGTCGACGGACCGACGGATGCGGCCGGTGCAATCGTCGACGGCTCGACCCTTTCGCGTGGTCGAGCCCTCGGCCTCGATGCGGCGGCGGCGCTCGAGAGCAACGATGCGTATCCGTACCTGCAGGCGACCGCCGATCTGCTCATGACCGGACCGACGGGCACGAACGTCGGGGACGTGTGGGTGGTCTGGCGATGGTGAACTCGCCGATGAGACGACGTGAAATCCTCGACCTGCTCTACGGGTCTGGAGCACCGGAGACCGCGTTACGCCTCGAACGACTCCTCGAAGAGCATCGCTCCGAACGCGAGGCCGGCAAGCTCTGGAGCGAACAGGACGCGTGGGTCATCACCTATCCGGATCAGTTTCGACGGCCGGAAGAACCGACGCTGCAGACGCTCCACAGCTTCTTCGACGGCCATCTCTCCCCCTGGATGAACGGCATACATGTGCTGCCGTTCTATCCCTGGTCCTCCGATGACGGGTTCGCGGTCATCGATCCGACCGCGGTCGATCCTGCCTACGGAACGTGGAGCGATATCGAGACGCTCGCCGAGCGGCACCGCCTCGTTCTCGATGCGGTCGTCAACCACCTGTCGGCCGAAAGCATCTGGTTCCGGCGGTATCTCTCCGGTGATCCTGCCTACGAGGACTACTTCCTGACCGCCGATCCGAACACCGACCTCACGAGTGTCGTGCGCCCACGGACCACCCCGCTGCTGACACGATTCACCTCGGCGACCGGCGAACGGTGGGTCTGGACCACATTCTCGGCCGACCAGGTCGATCTCAACTATCACAATCCGAACGTTCTCCTGGAAATGATTCGTGTACTCCTCGGCTACGCGGCACACGGAGCGTCGGTGATCCGCCTCGACGCGATCGCGCTCGTCTGGAAGGAACTCGGCACATCCTGCATGAGCCTGCCCCAGACGCATGCCTTCGTCGAACTCATCCGCTCATGTCTCGACGCCACCTATCCGGGGACGCTCCTCCTCACCGAGACCAACGTCCCCCATGATGAGAACGTCTCATACTTCGGTTCGGACGCCCGACCGGAGGCACACATCGTCTACCAATTCCCTCTTGCGCCGCTGGTTCTTCACACGTTCGCAACCGGGGACTCGACGGCCCTCACCACGTGGGCGGCATCGCTCGACACACGGACCGGCACGACCTTCCTCAACTTCCTCGCCTCGCACGACGGTGTCGGGGTACGCCCGGTCGAGGGAATCCTCACCCCGAGTCAGATCGGTGCCTTGTGCGACCTCTCGATCGCATCGGGCGGAGCTGTCGGAGAGCGCACGTTGGGTGATGGCACCACATCTCCCTACGAGATCAACGCGACATGGTTCGATCTGCTGGCCGCCGGCCACGACGAACATGCGGCGATCGCCAGGCACCTTGCGAGTCACGCCATCATGTTCGCCCTTCGCGGCATCCCCGCGGTGTATGTGCACAGCCTGTTCGGTACCGGCAACGACACCCGCGCGTACGAACGGACCGGTTTGCGACGAAGCCTCAACCGGCACAGGTTCGACGATGTCGATGCACTCGAACGAAACCTCCAGGACGGTGCAACGAAGGCGCACCGAATCCTGCATGGGATGCGGAGGATGCTCGAACGGCGACGCGACCATCCCGCCTTCCACCCCGATGCCCGACAGCGCATCCTCGATGCGCCCCGCGGCCTCGTGGCGGTCGAACGGTGGACGCCCGATACGGCGGCACGGGTCATCGTCAACGCAACGTCCACACCCGTCGATGTCCGTCACCTCACCCGATCGTGGCGGGAGATCACAAGCGATCGGCCCGCGCCGGTGCTGAGCGGATGGCAGTCGCTCTGGCTCACGCAGTAGAAACCTGAATCCCGTCTGCACGACGCGCCCAGCGTTGGTAGGGTCGAAGACACGACCAGGAGAAGGGGCTTGCGTCAACCGCCCGTGCGCGGTCAAACCCCCTTCGCGTTAGGAGGAGGTAACTATGAAACGATTGAGAAGTGCACTGCTGATATTGGTGGTGTTCTCGATGATTGCCGTTGCATGCGGAACATCCGGAGAGGTCACGCCGGAGACTGTGACGGTTACCGTCCAGGTTCCTGGGGAGACGGTCACGTCGATCGTCACCGAGACCAAGACCGTCGAGGTCGAGACACCGACGATCACGTTCTGGAGCACCGAGACACAGCCGGCTCGCGTCAAGATCACCCAGGGCATCATCGACCGCTTCACGGCAGCGACAGGTATCAACGTCATCCCCGTGTACGTGGATGAGAATGCGCTCCCCGAGACGATGGTGGCGGCAGCGGCGAGCGGGACACTCCCTGACGTCGTGTTCCACCCGATCGACTTCACCGTCGGATGGGCGGAACAAGGGTTGCTCGACATGGACGCGGCGGCCGAGGTCGTCAAGGACCTTGGCGCGGATACGTTCGCTCAAGGAGCGCTCAACATGGCCACGGTCAACGGCACGGTGGCGGCGGTTCCGTCCGACGGCTGGGGCCAGCTGCTGATCTACCGCCAGGACCTGTTCGATGCAAACGGTCTGGACCGTCCGGACACGTTCCAGAAGATCCAACTGGCCGCCAAGACACTCAATGATCCGGGGAACAACTTCTTCGGTATCACGGCATCGACCGATGCCGGAGCGGTGTTCACGCAGCAGACGTTCGAGCACTTCGCGCTGGCGAACAACTGTCAGCTCACCGACGATGCCGGCAACGTCACACTCGACACACCCGAATGCATCGAGGCGATCCGCTTCTACACCAACCTGCTGAAGAACTACAGCCCAGGCGGCACCCAGGACGTGGTGACGACTCGGGCGACGTACTTCGCGGGCCAGGCAGCGATGATCGTGTGGTCGCCATTCATCATGGATGAGATGGCGGGTCTGCGCGACTCGGCGTTCCCGACCTGCCCCGAATGTGTGAACGATCCGGCCTATCTGGCAAAGAACTCGGGATTCGTCCCGGCGTTCGCCGGACCGAACGGCTCACCTGCCCAGTACGGACAGATCTCCTACCTGGGAATCGGCACGGGCTCGAATACCGAGGCCGCGAAGAAGTTCATCGAATTCTGGCTGGGCGACGGCTATCTCGACTGGCTCTCCACCTCGGTGGAAGGCAAGTTCCCGATGCGCCGCGGCACGCCCGACGATCCGACGAAGTTCATCGACGGGTGGAAGGCCCTCAAGACCGGTGTCGATCGGAAGGCACCCTTGAGCGACTTCTACAGCCCAGAGGTCATCAACGAGCTGATCGCAGGTGCCGACAACTTCCAGCGCTGGGGATTCCTCCAGGGACAGGGACAGTTGGTCACCGCGATCTACACGTCACTGCCGGTTCCGAAGGCGATCAGGGACGTTCTCGACGGAACGCTCACGCCCGAGACGGCGGCAGCCGACCTACAAGCCGAAGTCGAGCAGGAACTCGAACTGCTCAAATAGCCCACCAGGAGGGGGACGCGATGGCGTCCCCCTCCTCTTGGAGTTCGCATGGCAGCTCCCACATCAGCACCACCCAGAAAGCGAAAAACCCTCGCAAGGCGCGAGGCGCGTCTCGCCTGGATCTTCGTCCTCCCCGCGGCGGTCATCGTGCTCGGGCTCGTTCTCTTCCCGATCATCTGGAACGTCTCACTGAGTTTTCAGCGGCTGCGGCTGATCGACCTCCAACACATCAACTTCTTTCGCTTCGAGGGGACCCTGAGGAACTTCAAAGCCGTCGTCGGGGTGCGGGACTTCTGGCAGACCATCTGGACGACCCTCGAGTACACGGTGTTCGGCACGGTCCTGTCGATGGTCATGGGCCTGTGGGCGGCGCTCGTCGTCCGCAAGTCGTTCCGGGGCCGCTCGCTGGTACGGGGACTCATGCTGTTCCCGTATGTCACACCGGTGATCGCCGCCGCTTTCGTCTGGCAGCTCATGCTGAACCAGACGTTCGGGATCGCCAACGAGTGGATCGCCGCGGCGGGCGGGCAACGCATCGACTTCCTGGGCACCCGCTTCTACGAGCTCTCCCTGTTCGGAGCCCACCTCAAGGTGCCGCTCGCGCTCACGATGGTGATCCTGTTCGAAGGCTGGCGGTACTTCCCGTTCGCCTTCCTGTTCATCCTTGCCCGCCTCCAGGCGATTCCTTCGGAACTCGACGAGGCGGCGATGGTCGACGGCGCCACCCTCAGCCAGCGATTCTGGTACGTGACCCTCCCTCAGCTCCGAGGGGTCTTCTCGGTGCTGTTTCTTCTCCGTTTCATCTGGACGTTCAACAAGTTCGACGACATCTTCCTGCTCACCGGCGGGGCTGCCGGCACGCAGGTCATCACCGTCAAGATCATCGAATGGCTGCGGGGACGTGGCGACATCGGTGCGGCGGCCGCGCTGGGACTCGTTCTTGCCGCGATCCTCATGGTGCTGTTGTTCGTCTACTTCAAGTGGTTCTACCAGGAGGATGAGGCATGAGCCGCGCCGTCTTCGAAGAACGTCTCTTCGCCGTCCTCAAGTGGCTGAGCATCGTCTTCTTCGTCGTCATCACGCTCTTCCCGCTCATCTACATGTTCGGCCTGTCATTCCGGTCGATCCAGGAGCTGCTTCTCCACCCGGCTCGGCTGTTCCCCCCGTGGGAGCAGATCAAGAGCCTCGTCACCTACAAGGAGGTGCTCGGCTCGGGACTGACGGGAGGCCAAGGATTCGGCGTGTTCGTGAAGAACAGTGCGATCGTCAGCGTGGCCACCGTGATCGTCACCACCACCCTTGCGATCTTCGCCGCCTACGCCGCCGCCCGCATGCGTTTCTCCGGCAAGAAGGCGATCAGCTGGGGGATCCTGCTCGTCTACCTGTTCCCCGCAGTCGTGATCGCCATCCCGCTGTTCGTACTGTTCTCGAAAGTCGGGCTGCGTTCGTCGCTGACGGGCCTGGTCATCGTCTATCTGGCACAGACGATTCCGGTTGCCCTCTACATGCTGAGAAGCCACTTCGAGACGATCCCGGCGTCGCTGGAAGAGGCCGGCCTCATCGACGGCCTCTCACGCTTCGGGGTCATCCGCAAGATCACGCTGCCGCTGTCGGCGCCCGCGATCGCCGCCGTTGCGCTCTACATCTTCATGATCGCCTGGAACGAGTTCCTCTTCGCCCTGCTGTTCCTCATCGAACGGCGTGACCTGTGGACGGTCGCACTGGGTCTCCAGCAGATGAACACCGTGGAGGTTCCCAAGACCCTGCTCATGGCCGGGTCGGTGATCGTCACCCTTCCGGTCATCATCCTGTTCTTCGCTGCCGAACGATTCCTCACCGAGGGCCTCACCGCCGGAGGCGTCAAGGGGTGATCATCGGCATGGTCTCCACCAGGTTCGCCGGTCTCGACGGCGTCACCTTGGAGACGGCCAAGGTCGCCCATGTGCTCGAAGAGGCCGGCCATCAGATCGCATGGTTCGCCGGGAAACTCGGACCGCAGTACCGACCTGGCACCGAGTACCCGCCGGCGTTCTTCGGCACCGACCAGAACCGGGATCTCCAGCGCCGCAGCTTCGGCCGGGACACACGGCCTGCCGGGACCATCGAGCAGATACGAGCCGAGGCAGCCGCCATCAACCGGGCACTGCACACGTTCGTCGGCGACTTCGGCGTGGACGTGCTCATGCCTCAGAACGCCCTTTCGATCCCGATGCACCTGCCTCTCGGCGTCGGCATCACCGACTTCACCCTCGAATCGTCCATCCCCTCCATCTCCCACCATCACGACTTCTTCTGGGAACGCACCAGGTTCTGGCCGAACGCCGTCCAGGACATCCTGTACGGGGCGTTTCCGCCTCCAGCTCCCAGGATGCAGCACATCGTCATCAATTCGTTCGCCCGCGAGGAATTCGCCCGCAGGCGTGCCATCGCCGCGACGCTGCTGCCCAACGTGATGGACTTCGAGCACCCGCCGGGACAGGCCGACCCGACCAGATTCCGTGCCGAAGCCGGCCTCCGAACCGGAGACCTGATCTTGCTCCAGTCGACGAGGCGGATTCCTCGCAAGAACATCGAGCTGACCCTCCAGCTCGCCCACCAGCTGGCGGACCCACACGTCAAGGTGGTCGTGACCCATCCCGAACACGACCAGGAAGGCGACTACTGGGGCTTCCTGTGCGACCGGGCGGAACGCCTACAGGTGGACCTCCGGTTCGTGCCGACGGGCGAACCGGGTCGACCCACGCTCGAAGAGGCGTACGCTGCAGCCGACCTCGTCACGTTCCCAAGTCGTATCGAAGGCTTCGGCAACGCGCTGCTCGAAGCCGTCTACTACCGCCGCCCCGTGTTCGTGAACCGCTATCCCGTGTACGTTCGAGACATCGCACCGACCGGCATCGAGTGCATAGAGGTCGACGGCCGGCTCAGCAGCAGTGCAGTCAAGCAAGTCGCCGCATGGCTCGAAGAACCTGAAGCCTGGGCCGAGATCGTGGAACGCAACTACGAGATCGGTCTTCAGAACTTCTCGTACAAGGTGCTGCGGCGCCGGCTGCTCCCCATGCTCGCCGAGTGACCGCCGTCTCGCCGGCCGTGTCCCGGGCAGCGAAGCGGCCTGCGCGCACACGTGTCGTATCCCGGCAGGGTGAGGGGATGGCACCGGCGTCGGTCACTGCGATCGTGTGCGTGGCACCGGGTGACGTCCGGGTCGTGCCATGCACGTGAACGACCGAGGAGCCGAGGATCCTTGCCACCGACGCTCGATCTCCCCGTACACTGGCTCCATGGATCTGGCTTCCTATCGGAACCGGTTCCCCGTGCTCGAGAACGCTGCATACCTTGTCAGCCATTCGCTTGGAGCGATGCCTCTCGACGCCAAGGAGGAACTGGAGCTCTACATGAACGAGTGGGCGACACGTGGGGTCGGCGCGTGGAACGAAGGATGGTGGGACACGCCGCTGAGCGTCGGTGACGAACTGGCCCCGATCGTCGGCGCGCCGCCCGGTTCGATCGCGATGGTCCCGAACGTGACCGTCGCCGAGTCGATTGCGGCTTCCTGCTTCACGTTGCACGGTGAAGCCAACCGGATCGCGTGCACGGATCTGAGCTTTCCCTCCGTTCGGCTGATCTGGGAGAGAGTCCCAGGCGCAAAGGTGACCACGGTCCGCAGTTGGGACGGGACGACGATCCCGACGGAGACGTTCGTCGCGGCGATCGACGAGCGCACCGCCGTCGTGGTCGTCGGTCACATTCTCTTTCCCAGCTCGTACCTGCAGAATGCCAAGGCAATCATCGAGCAGGCCCATGACGTTGGCGCCATGGTGGTCCTCGACGTGTACCAGTCCGCAGGAGTGATGCCGATCGATCTCGTCGACTTGGAAGTTGACTTCGCCGTCGGCGGCTCTGCGAAATGGCTCTGTGGAGGCCTCGGTGCCGGCTGGCTGTACGTCCGCAAGGAGCTGCAACCGAGCCTCGAACCCAGATTGGTCGCATGGCCAGGTGCTCGTTCCCCGTTCGACGTCCACACACAAGAGGTGGCGTCGCAGGACGGCATGTGGCGCTTCGTGTCCGGCACCCCGAACGTGCCGGCGCTCTACACGGCGAGGGCAGGCTATCGAATCATCAGGGAGGCTGGAGCGGCAGCGATCCGTGACGACTCGCTCCGCATGACCGGCAAGCTCATCGAGATCGGTGACCGGCTTGGGATTCCCCTCCTCACGAACCGTGACCCGAACCGGCGCGGGGGCACGGTGACGTTCGCCGTCGAGGATGCCCAGCGAGTCGCCGCCCGCCTGGCCGAGCAGCACGTCATCGTCGAGGCCGTGCCGGATGTCGGCATCAGCGTCGGACCTCACTTCTACAACAACGAAGAGGACCTCGACCGCTTCGAGACGGCCCTCCGGCACGCCTGAGTTTGCACCGCGAGTGCTCTCGACGGTGACGGGTCCCATCCCGGCCTTCGTGGGACCAGGCGCTCGTCCGTAGAATCCAGCCTCGAGGAGGACCTATGGGCACCGGAGAGCTGTACCTCGGCGGAGTGATCGACCCGACCACCGGCAAACACGACCCGGCGGAACCGGTCCTGTACGAAAGCCGGCGCCTCACCACCCACGGCGTGATCGTCGGAATGACAGGATCGGGCAAGACCGGTCTCGGGATCATCACCCTCGAGGAGGCGCTGCTGTCCGGCATCCCGGTGCTGGCCATCGACCCCAAAGGCGACATCGGCAACCTCCTACTGACGTTTCCCAGGCTCGATGCGCACGACTTCCGCCCATGGATCGACGAGGGCGAGGCGCATCGTGCGGGTGAAGATGCCGACACATTCGCCGCAGGCGTCGCGAACCTGTGGAAGAGCGGGCTCGCCGACTGGGGCATCGACGGCGATCGCATCGCACGGCTGAAGGAGACCGCAAGATTCACGATCTACACGCCCGGATCGCAGGCCGGTGTCCCCCTGAACATCGTCGGATCACTGGTGGCACCCGACATCGACTGGTCGACCGACGCAGAGACCGGTCGTGACGAGATCGAAGCGTTCGTGTCGTCGCTGCTCGTGCTCGCCGGAATCGAGGCCGACCCGATTTCGACAGAGCACATCCTGTTGTCCAATCTGATCGAGATATCGTGGCAGGCGGGTCGGAGTCTGGATCTCGAATCGCTCATCGCCCAGGTGCAAAACCCGCCACTGCGCAAACTCGGCGTGTTCGACATCGACACGTTCTTCCCGCCCAAGGATCGCACGAAACTGGCGATGCGACTGAACGGGCTGATCGCGTCGCCGTCGTTCGTATCGTGGACCCAGGGCGTACCGCTGGACCCGCAGACCCTGCTCTACACGCCGGAGGGCGCGCCGAGAGCCGCCATCATCTACCTGCAACACCTCGGCGATCAGGAACGCCAGTTCGTCGTGACGTTGCTGCTCTCCAAGATGGTGACATGGATCCGCCGCCGACCCGGAACCTCGGATCTGAGAGCCCTCATCTACATGGATGAAGTCTTCGGCTTCGCTCCCCCAACGGCCGAACCGCCCTCCAAGAAGCCGATTCTGACCATCCTGAAACAAGCCCGCGCCCACGGCGTCGGAATGCTCCTGTCGACGCAGAACCCCGTCGATCTCGACTACAAGGCAATGTCCAACGCCGGCACGTGGATGATCGGACGCCTGCAGACCCAGCGGGACAAGGCCCGCATCCTCGAAGGACTCGAGTCGTCCTCGGGAGCCGTCGATATCGACCACTTCGACGACCTCATCGGCGACCTCGAAGAACGCCAGTTCGTGCTCCACAGCACGCAGGAGCAGCAACCCACCCTGTTCGGCACCAGATGGGCGATGTCATATCTGCGCGGTCCGCTCACAAAAGAGGACCTCATGAAGCTGACAGAGGACGCGCCGGAGCGACTCGTGGCGGAGATGTCCGCGCCTGAGCCGAACGCATTGGACGACGACGAGACCACCCTCGTTCCCCAGGTCCCGGATTCTGTTCCCACCTACTACCTCGACCCCGCAGCACCGTGGGCATCGGTGGTCGGCGCCATCCCCGGTGGAACCAGGTTCGAAGCGGCCGTCGTAGCGAGAGTGAATCTGCTCTATGACGATGCCCGTGCCGGCGTCGACCATCGTGAAGTCTGGGAAACGGTCCTCCACCCCGTCGGCGATCCCGTAGATCTCGACGGGGGACGCGCGGTCGACTACGACGATCGAGACTTCCGGCCCGACGCTCCCGAAGGGGCGACCTACACACTCCCCGACGCCCCGATCGGCACGGCGACGTTCTTCAGGAAGCTCGGAACCGACCTGAGGACGTGGCTCGTGGCGAACCAGCATGTCGAGGTCTTCAAGAACCCCGTGTTGAAGCTCTACGCACGCATCGGCGAGAGCCGGGACGATTTCGAGCGCCGCTGCGAGGCTGCCGCCGTGGATGGTGCCGACATCGACATCGCGAAACTGAAGGACCGCTACAAGGTCAAGATCGATCGGGTACGAGACCAGCTCGCCACCGCCGATCGCCGGATCCGCGAGCTCGAGGCGGACACACAGGCCCTACGCGAGCAGGAGCTCATTGCCGGTGCAGGCGAGCTGCTATCGGTCTTTCTGGGCGGCAAGCGCGGATCACGAAGCCTCTCGGGAGTGGCTTCCCGCAGATCGCAGACGGTTCGAAAGAAAGAGCGCCTGCGCAGCGCGCAAGAGCGGTACTCGGACAAGGCGGCGGCGCTGGACGACCTGGAAGCCGAACTGGCCGAAGATGTCACCGAGATCATGGACAGGTGGAACGCTGCCGCCACGTCGATCGAGACCCTCACGATCGGTCTGGAGAAGACCGATGTCGCCGTCGACGAGATTGCGCTGGTGTGGATACCCGTTGCATGATTCTCTCGAGTGACGCCGACAGCCGGGACGCCGATCGGGCGTAGCGGCTCTTTCCTTCAGCTGTCTGATCCGAGGAGCGCCCACAGCACGTCGCGGATGCTCAGAATCCCGAGCAGTTCGCCGTCTTCCATCACGGGCAGATGACGGTATCCGGTCTCGAGCAGCCATCGGCCCGCCTCTGCGACCGAGACCTCGGGTGTGAACACATCCGGGTCGGTCGTCATCCAATCCTCGACGAGTTCCAGCGCCGGGTCTATGCCTTCGGCGGCGGCCCGCACGATATCGCGCTCTGTGATGATGCCGGCAAGCCGCCGTCCGTGTATGACACCGATCGAGCCGACGCGTGCAGCCAGCATCGCGGCCGACACGTCCTGCAGAGTGGTCTCGGGGCCGCAGACCTCTGCTCGACCACCGACCATCGCCCTCAGCTTCAACCGACACCTCCTGCTGCAGCAAGCGTAGCGGGAATGTGCAACGTGAGAATCTGGATCCGCGCCCTTCAGTCCTGCAATGCGGCCCGAAACCAGGGCAGTGTCCGCTCCAAACCTTCCTGAAGCGTGATTGTCGGTATCCAACCCAGCTCCCGTGTCGCGAGATCGATCTGCGGACACCGAACGCCCGGATCGTCCTCCGGACGTGGTTGCAGGACGATACCGGGGTGCCGGCCGACGACGCTCTGGATCCTCTCGGCGAGGTCGAGCATCGTCACCTCCTCCGGCATTCCCAAGTTCACGGGCCCGATGACGTCCGCCAAGAGCAGCCTCATGATGCCCTCGATGAGATCGTCCACGTGGCAAAGTGATCGCGTCTGCATCCCGTCGCCGTGGACCGGGAGCTTCTCATCGCGCAGGGCGGCGGCAAAGAATGCCGGCACGGCTCGCCCGTCGGCCAGACGCATCCTCGGACCGTAGGTGTTGAAGATGCGAGCAATCCGGACATCGACGGCGTGCTGGCGGTGGTATGCGAGCGTCATCGCTTCGGCGAACCGCTTCGCCTCGTCGTAGACACCCCTGAGGCCGACCGGGTTGACGTTTCCCCAATAGGACTCGGGCTGTGGATTCACGGCGGGATCGCCGTACACCTCGCTCGTCGATGCGAGGAGAAACCGCGCCTGCTTGGTCCTCGAGAGTCCCAACGCCTTGTGCGTCCCGAGAGATCCGACCTTCAATGTCTGAATGGGCCAGCGCAGATAGTCCGCGGGTGATGCCGGTGAGGCGAAATGAATCACGAAGTCGACGTTGCCGGGAACGTGCAGGAAGTTCGTGATGTCGTAATAGAGGAATGTGAAGCCGCTCCGGCCGAACAAGTGCTCCACGTTCGTTTTGCGCCCTGTGATCAGATTGTCGACGACCGTGACCTTCGCCCCCTCCTCGATGAGCCGATCGCACAGGTGCGAACCGAGAAACCCTGCCCCGCCAAGCACAACGGCATGAGATCCGACGAAACGTTGGTCACTGTCCATCGCCTAGAACCTACCAGCCGAGCTGCCGGCGACGAGGCCCGTCCGCCGCCCAACGGTCTCGCATCGTTGCCACGTCGCGGCACGAAACACGCGAGTACGCGCACCTGCGCCGATCTACCCGCCGGCACTCCCCGGCCGAGGCACTAGATCAGATCTTGTTCGCGAATGCCGAAGGAGGGGTGCCGCAGGCGGCACAGGGCAAGCTTCTCGAGCTGTCGGATCCGCTCTCGAGTCAGATTGAACTCGTCGCCGATCTCCTCCAGGGTCCTGGGGACCCCGTCATAGAAACCGTAACGCAGCGCGAGGATTCGCCCCTCCCGCTCAGGGAGCCGATCGATGGAGATCCGCAGACTGTGCGCGACATCCATCTCTTCGGTGATCTGCACGGGGTCGGTCGCCTCTTCATCCTCGATGAAGTCACCAAGCTGCGCCCCGTCTTCACCAACGGGCTGTTCCAGCGACACGGTGTCCGCGACGCCGAGCGCCAGCTCGACCTTGTCGACGGTGACTCCTGCCTCTTCTGCGATCTCGTCCGGTTTGGGGTCCCGGCCGAGTTCCGCCTTCAGGCTCGCCTGCGCGGCTCGTACGGCCGCCAGCGTGTCATGCAGATGTACGGGGATTCGCACGGTTCGAGACTTGTCCGCGATCGCACGAGTGATCGCCTGACGGATCCACCACGTCGCATAGGTGGAGAACTTGAAGCCTTTTCTCCAGTCGAACTTCTCGACGGCGCGAATGAGACCGAGGTTGCCTTCCTGGATGAGATCCAAGAAGTCGATACCGGACGTGTTGGCGTAGCGGCGAGCGTTGGCCACGACGAGGCGGAGGTTCGCGGTCAGGAAAGCATCCTTGGCCTCCCTGCCGAAACGGGCCTTGCGCCTAAGCTCGATCTCTTCTTTCTTGGTCTTGTACTCACCGGCGTCGAGTCGCTCGACGGCGTCTTCACCAGTCTCGATCTTCTGAGCAAGCTCGACCTCTTGTTCGGCGCTGAGCAGGTCATATTCCCCGATCGCGGTCAGGTACTGACTGACCAGGTCGGTCGTCAGCCTGCCGCGCTCATCGGTGAGTTTGTTGCGCCGGTCACGGCGGCTGCGGTCGGTCTTGCCAACCGCCTTTCCGTTGGGGCGCGTCTTATCGTTCGATGCCATCTTGGGGTTTTTCCTCCGTCAAGGTCACGGTCAAGCCGCAACGCAACTGCGAGACACTATGACACACATCGCGTGTCGTGTGAACCCCCCTTTTTCGTTGCGACAAAACCGGCTGCCACTTCCTCTTCAACAACGATGACCCCGGTCATGTTCCTTGATCCGTCGAACAGCGGGTTCCTCGATGATCATTTCGGGATAATCGCTCCGACAGTGCGGCCGTCTTCTCCCAGCCCCGCCGGCGCTCCTGCCGGACGATAATGAGTTCGTGCCGGCGAATCTGACCCCCGACTACAAGGCAGCAGAGGTCGCCTACAAACGCAGCCGCGACCCTGAGGAGCGCCTCGATGCGCTGCGCGAGATGTACCGCACCATACCCAAGCACAAGGGGACCGAGCACCTTCGAGCGGACATCAAGACACGCATCAAGGAGCTGGCCGAGCAACTCGCAGGACCGAAGAAGGGCGGTGCCAGAAGTAGTCCTCCCACGGTCATCCGACCCGAGGGGGCCGCCCAGGTCGCGCTGCTCGGTCCGCCCAACGTGGGCAAGTCGACGCTCCATGCGCGACTGACCGGATCCCGTACACCATCGGGTCCGTACCCGTTCACGACCCGGTTCCCGCAGCCGGGCATGCTCCACTACGAGGACATCTCCATCCAACTCGTCGACCTGCCACCCGTGTCCGCCGAGCACCCGGTCCCGTGGCTTGCCGGCGCTCTCCTACCGGCGGATGCATGCCTGCTGGTCGTCGACGTCTCCGTTCCCGGCTGCGTCGCGCAGGTCGAGTCCCTCCACGAGATGCTCGCAAACCGCAGAGTCACCTTGACCGGCTCGTGGTACGGAAGTGAGCCGATGCCGGAGAACGACCCGTTTGCCGTTCGCCTCCCCACCCTTCTCGTCGCCAACAAGGCGGACAAGGCACCGCAGTGCGCCGAAGAGGTCGCCATCCTGAAAGAACTGCTGGGACTCGACTACCCGGTTCTCACCGTATCGGCAACCACCGGGGCGGGTGTCGACGCAATCGGACCGTGGCTCTTCTCCAGGCTGGGGATCATTCGCGTCTACACGAAGGTGCCGGGCAAGCCGGCCGCCCTGGACAAGCCCTACACGGTCCGCAGCGGCGGCACGGTCCAGGACGTTGCGACACTCGTGCATCGTGACATTGCAGGAAGCCTGCGGTATGCCCGTATCTGGGGCACCGGCCACTTCGATGGACAGCAAGTCGGACGGGACCACGTTCTTTCCGACGGAGACATCGTCGAACTCCACTCCTGAGCCTCGTTCCCATACCGCAGGCCGGCGGGTACCGTCGCGACATGCCCAACCTCCTGTCCAACGAGACGAGCCCGTATCTGCTCCAGCACGCCGACAACCCTGTCGACTGGTATCCCTGGGGCGACGAGGCGTTCGCCGCTGCAAAAGCCGAGGGCAAGCCCGTGCTGCTGTCGGTCGGGTACTCGTCCTGCCACTGGTGCCACGTGATGGCTCACGAATCGTTCGAGGACCCCGAGACGGCGGCATTGATGAACAAACTGTTCGTCAACATCAAGGTCGACCGTGAAGAGCGGCCCGACGTCGACGCCGTCTACATGGAGGCGCTCCAGGCCATGTCCGGCCGGGGCGGCTGGCCCATGACGGTGTTCCTCACCCCGGACCGCAAGCCCTTCCATGCCGGCACCTACTTCCCGGCCGTCGAACGACACGGCATGCCGTCGTTTCGGCGGGTCATCACCGCCGTCGCCGACGCGTGGGAGACACGGCGCGCCGAACTGACCGCCCAGGCGGAGCGGCTCTCGGGTTTCGTCGGCCAAGCGATCCCGAGTGCCGACGAGTTGCCCGGCGAGGATCTCCTCGTCTCGTCGTACCAAGCCCTCGCCTCCCGGTTCGACGAAACCGAAGGCGGTTTCGGCGAGGCACCCAAGTTCCCACAGGAGCCGGTCCTCGAGTTTCTCCTGCGCGTCGCCGACGAACCGTGGGCTCCCGACGCCAAGCGGATGGTGTGGCTGACACTGAGCAAGATGGCGGACGGGGGAATCCACGATCACGTCGGTGGCGGCTTCGCCCGCTACTCCGTCGACCGCTCATGGACGATCCCGCACTTCGAGAAGATGCTCTACACGAACGCGCAGCTGGCCCGCCTCTATCTCCACTCGGCGCAAGTCCTGCATGAGCCGGCGTTCACCGCGGTCGCGATCAGGACTCTCGACTACCTGTTGCGCGACCTCCGGCTTCCCGGCGGCGCGTTCGCCTCGGCGGAGGACGCGGATTCCCAAGGTTCGGAAGGCACGTTCTATGTCTGGGATGCAGGCGAGTTCGCCGACGCCGTCGGGGACGAACTCGCTCCACTTGCCACCACGTTCTTCGGAGTCACCGAAGACGGCAACTTCGAAGGCAGCAATCACCTTCACGTCACACGCCCGCTCGGACAGCTCGCCTCCCAACTGAACATCGATCTCGTCACCGCCGACGCGATGATCGACACGGCTCGTCGTCGGCTTCTCTCGCGACGTTCCGAACGCGTCAGGCCAGGCCTCGACGACAAGGTCGTCACCGCCTGGAACGGGCTGGCAATCCGCTCCTTCGCCGAAGCGGGAGCCGTCCTCGGCGAGCCGCGCCTCCTCGATGCAGCGCGGGACGCCGCGACGTTCCTCCTGTCGGAGGTCACCCGGGCAGACGGGCGTCTCCTGAGGAGTTGGGGCAAGGGAAGAGCGAGTGTGCCCGCATTCGCGGATGACTACGCAGCAACGGCCCTTGGCCTTTTCACGCTCTACCAGGCCACCGGTGAAGTGAGCTGGTACACCGAGGCGATGCGCCTGGTCGAGGGAATGGTCGATCTCTTCGCGGATCCGGCCGGTGGGTTCTTCACGACAGGGGCGGACGTCGAGGCCCCTCTGGCGCGAACACGTGACCACTTCGACTCGCCGTCACCGTCGGCGAACGCCCTCGCAGCCGAAGCCCTGCTCCTCGCTTCCTCGTATACCGGCGACGCCGAGTTCGCGGCGTATTCCGAACGGGCCCTGCGCGCGGGAGCCACGCTCGCAATCACGTCACCCTCGGGCGCCGGCCATCTCTTGAGTGTCCTACACACGACGCTGAGCAAGCCGCAGGAGGTCGCGATCGTGGGTCCGGATGCACAGGAACTCTCCTCTGTCGTGTGGGAACGATTCCGGCCCGGTGTTGCGCTCGCCGTCGATCGGGACGGCAGCGCGACGAACATCGTTCCTCTTCTCGAGGGACGAGCCACGGACTCGACCCTCGCGTACGTGTGCAGAGACTTCCACTGTGCGCTCCCGGTCTCGGATCCCGAGGCGCTGCGGAGGCTGCTCTAGCACTCACCGCGGATCGACCTGGGATGGAGCTTCGAGCCGACTGTCTCGCTTCGCGCAGCCGGCACCATGATCGGCGAGATGGTGCCCTGAGTTGAAGGCCGGAGGCCGACCGCCGAATGCAGGCCGCTCCTGTCAACAGACTTGGTGTGATACGCCCGATACACTTGCAGCGTGATCTACGAAAACGCCATCGAAGCAATCGGGCGCACTCCCCTGGTTCGCCTTTCACGCGTTCACCCTCCCGGGAATCTCGCCGCGAAACTCGAGTTCCTCAACCCCGGTGGTTCGATCAAGGAGCGGATTTCCGTCACGATGATCGACCGCGCGGAGCAACTCGGCCTCCTCGAGCCCGGCGGCACGATCGTCGAGCCGACCAGTGGCAACACCGGCGTCGGTCTGGCAATCGTCGCGGCGGTGCGCGGATACAAGGTCGTGTTCACCGTTCCGGACAAGGTCTCCAAGGAGAAGCAGGATCTCCTGCGGGCGTACGGCGCGACCGTCATCGTCACACCGACGGAACTCCTCCCCGAGGATCCCGAGTCCTACTACGGGGTCGCACGGCGCATCGTCGCCGAAACTCCCGGCGCCTACAGCCCCGATCAGTACACCAACCCCGCGAATCCCCAAGCCCACTACCTGACAACCGGCCCGGAGATCTGGGACCAGACCGAAGGCCGTGTCGGTGCGCTCGTCGCCGGCGTCGGAACCGGCGGCACGGTCACCGGAATCGGCCGCTACCTCAAGGAGATGAACCCGGACATCCTGGTGATCGGAGCAGACCCGGAGGGATCGATCTACACGGCACGCTCGGATGATGAGATCCATCAGTATGACGTGGAGGGTGTCGGCGAGGACTTCTGGCCGGAAACGCTCGACCGCGACATCGTCGACGAGTACATCATGGTCTCCGACGCCGATGCGTTCGCGATGACCCGGCGCGTTGCCCGTCAGGAAGGCTTGCTGGCAGGCGGGTCCGCCGGAATGGCGATACACGCGGCCGTCGAGTTCGCCGAGCGCGAACCGGACCGACTCACCGTCGTGATCCTTCCAGACTCGGGTCGCGGGTATCTCTCCAAGGTCTTCAACGATGCCTGGATGAGCGAGCACGGCTACGAGGTGACCTGATGCGATTCGAAACCGACGCGATCCACGCGGGCCAGGATCCAGATCCGACCACAGGGTCCGTGGTCGTACCGATTCATGCAACATCCACCTACGCCCAGATTGCTCCCGGCGAACACAAGGGATACGAGTACTCACGAACAGGCAACCCCACCCGCCACGCGCTGGAGTTGGCCCTGTCCTCCCTCGAAGGAATCGGCCCGGAAGGTGGCGCGGTCACCACGTCATCGGGGATGGCGGCCGCAGCACTCATCGGCTATCTCCTGAGACCCGGCGATCACGTACTGCTCCCCGACGATGCCTACGGCGGGACGTTCCGGTTCTTCGCAAGAGTTCTCTCCGAACAGGAGATCACCTGGTCGACAGTCGACATGACAGACGCACGGTACGTCGCAGCCGCCTTGCGTCCGGAGACGCGACTGCTTTGGGTCGAGACGCCGACCAACCCCCTGCTGCGTCTCGCCGACATCGAAAAGATCGCCGAACTCGCACACCGGAACGGGTCGATGATGGCAGTCGACAACACGTTCGCCACTCCATACCTGCAGCGCCCGTTCGAGTGTGGAGCGGATCTCGTCGTGTACTCGACCACGAAGTACCTGGGTGGTCACTCCGACGTCATAGGTGGCGCCGTCCTCGCCACGGACCCGGAACTGTTGGACCGCCTGCGGTTTCTCCAGAACGCAGTCGGCCCTATTCCCGGCCCGTTCGATGCATGGCTCGTGCTCCGTGGGATCAAAACACTGGCAATTCGCATGGATCGGCATTGCGACAACGCGCAGACACTGGCGGCGTTCCTGGAGGACCGGGACGATGTCGCCGAGGTCCTCTACCCGGGATTGGACTCGCATCCCCAGCAAGCGCTGGCACGACGACAGATGAAGCGTGCCGGAGGCATGGTGTCCTTCCGTCCTGTGGGAGGGCCGGATGCCGCCCGCCGGATCGCCTCGTCGACAGAGCTGTTCATCCTTGCCGAGAGTCTCGGCGGGGTCGAGTCACTGATCGAAGTCCCTTCCCAGATGACGCACACATCCGTTGCAGGGACGTCACTGGAAGTCCCTGACGATCTCATCAGACTCTCCGTGGGCATCGAGCACGTCGATGACCTACTGGAGGATCTGGACCGGGCACTGCGGCCGTAGGAGACGCCAGGCTCACCGGGGTGCATTCCCCCCGGCACACACCTGCCGCAGCGCTTCCCCTCCCGGGGAGACCGGTCGACTCCTCGCCGGAGCACTCTCCGAGCCCTCGAGGACCGGAGCGGGAGCCGCTGTATCCGCCCCGCGGTCTTGCACCGATGCTGCGTCGCGATACGAGATACGAGGTGCAAGGTACGAGACACGAGTCTCCGCAACGACCTCTTCCGCCAGATTCCCATCCGATTCCTCGTCCCTGGTCGACACTGCGATACTGCGCGGCCATGTACCCGCCCGCCGTCTTGATCATCGCTCTCGTCGTGACAGCCGTCGCGAGCATGCTCCAGGGGACCATCGGTTTCGGCTTCGCCGTCCTCTCGGTGCCGATTCTCGCCCTGCTGTATCCGGGGCTCACGCCCATCCCCCAGATCCTGCTGGCGGGACCCCTGACATTCTCCATGGCCCTACGAGAGTGGCGTCAGCTGGACCTCTCGGGAGCGGGCTGGATCGTCGCTGGTCGCCTTCCCGGCGCGGCGATCGGAGCCCTGCTCCTGGCAACGGTGACGAGACAGGCCCTCGATGGAGTCATCGCGATCGTCGTCCTTGCAGCGGTCATTGCCCTGGCGGCCGGCCTCACCGTGCGTCTCACACCGCTGAACAAGTTCGCAGCCGGTGTTGCGTCCGGAATCACCGGCACCACCTCGGCCATCGGAGGACCGCCGCTCGCGCTGATCTACCGCAATGAGGAGGGCGGAACGCTGCGTTCGAGTCTCGGTGCGATCTTCACGATCGGTGTGATCATCAATGTGACGACACTCACCATCGTCGGCCAGATCCATCGTCATGACATCGTCACGGCGTTGTTCCTCGCACCGGCCGTCGCCGTGGGACTGTTCCTCAGTCGGTACTTGAAAGGTCGCGTCGAAGGCGTGGCACTCCAACGAGGCATCCTGATCGTCTCGGCACTCGCCGCGGTCGGTCTCGCCGTCCGAACACTGTTCAGCCCTTGATCGTTTTGCTCGAGGCGGTGGCCGAGTTGATCTTGGTGCTGTCGAGCACTTTCCGGCGGATCTCCATGACCAACTCGTCTCCGATGATCAATTCGATCTCTGCCAGGTAGTCCTCCTGCATCACAGGATCCCAGTCTTTCCAGGGTTCCACGGGTTGCAGCCCTTCTCCCGGTCCCAGCCAACCACCTTCAGTGGTGGTATACCACTATAAGCGGTCACCCGTCAAGGGCCGAGCCCACCAAGGATCCCCTTGAGAGAGGCCCCCAGCCCGCGCAGGCCCCACTCGAGGAACAACAACAGGAGGGCACCGACGGCAACGGTCAGGGCGGCTCGCACCCGATATGTCATCATTTGGCGGCCATCTTCGAGGTAGGAAGGCTCGGTGGTGGCGACAGTGGGCGGGACAAGCACTGCCGGACGCGGTGCTGGAGGCACCGGGCGATGAGAGGCAAGACGGCTTGCACCCTGCGTTCCCTCGGACACGATCTCCGGTTCGGCGGCGACGACCGTCTCGACCTCCTCGGCCGGTCTCGGCAAAGCCGGCTCAGGCTCCGACGTGTCCCAGGCGAGCTGCTCCTCATGCCCTGTCTCAGGCTCCACAGACGTGGCGATCGCCGCGGCAGCAGGCAGACTCTGGTCAAGGAGTTCCTCCGGTTCGGGTACATCCGACGCCGACTCATCGAGCACATCCTCGGTCTTCTCTTCTTCGAGAGCGTCCTGCCCCAAGTCGGACGGCACCAGGTCGGCGAACGCGCCCGCCGGCGACTCGACGGCGAGTCCGGCGGCCGACAGCAACTCCTCCTCCGAAATGTCGAGCACCGCTGCCAGCGCCACCACGACCTCGGGATCGATCGGTCTGCTCTTGCCACGTTCCCAGTTGCGGATCGTCGCCGGTGAACGCCCGACCAACTCGGCTATCCGCTGATAGCCGAGTCCCGTGGCAGCCCGTCCACGCCGCAAGAGGGCCGAGAAGGATTCCATGATCGGAAGGTTACCGGTCCTGGCGACAAGCGTCGTGAACTCACTGCCGCCATCCTCCCCCACGGAGGCGAACGAGCGCCTGGTGGGCTCCCCGGTCACAACAACCCACCACACCACTACCCTCACCCACGGAGGCGAACGAGCGCCTGGTGGGCTCCCCGGTCACAACAACCCCCACACCACTACCCTCACCCACGGAGGCGAACGAGCGC
>JAADGS010000031.1 GCA_013152275.1 Actinomycetota bacterium
GGACCATGCCGCTCGGCGGAGTGTGTCTGTGCTGAGCTGTTCAGAAGCTCCTGTGACCAGTCGTGTGTTGCCGTATTGGTGCGTAGTAGCCAGCGAGGTTGCTGATGAACGAGGGTCTTCGGCTCCAAGGGCGAAGTGCGCCTCCACCAACACAAACGTCTCCGTCAGTCCCTCGTAGTGGGCGTTCTGGTCGAGCAGGTCCTGGATCTCGGCGAGGGTGTCACGCATCTCGACGCTGCCCGGTTCGATCACCGTCGCCAGAATGTCCTCGGTCACCTGGTCGGGGTGCTCCAACGCCCAGTTGCGGACCGCGAAGTAGCCCTCGACGAGCGGAATGAAATCTTCGATCTCGTATCCGGCCGGGACCATGTCGACGCTCGGCGGCCCATCGACCGGCACGGTGGTCGTCGTCGACGGGAGGGCCGTCGTGGTCGTCGTGGATGTGGTCGGCGGGGGAGCAGTGGTCGTGGACGAGAGACTCGTCGGTGTGAGCGTCGACGATGGTGGTGCAGTCTCGACGGTGCTCGAGCAGGCGACGAAGAACCCCAGCAACGCCGCAACGGCGAATCCCCGCATACCCCTCCTCCCTGGACCCAAGAAACTAGCAAATGACCTGGCGGTTTTCCACTGCAGCGTAAACTATCACAACCAAAGGCCGACCACAATGGAGCATTCTGAGGACTGGATGGTCCGAAAGGGAAGAGTGCAGGATCGCACCTTTGTCCGTGTCCTCCTGCAGGCGGAAACGGTGAGCGCTGTCTGCGGCTGCAACGCAGGCGTCGATCGTGGACAGTGACGCGCGTGCAGTGACGACATGTGAACGCGCTTGCGAACCGCGACACACATCGATCGGATACCGTCGAGGTCCCCGTTCGAGAGCGCTGCGAGTCAGGAACTCCAGATCCTGTGCCAGGCAGGTTCCGAGGGTTCTTCGATGCTCTTGCCGACGTCGGCCGGGTCAGGCCGAGCGCGGATCTACATCCGTGCTGGTCATTTCACGCCAGTTGAATCGGTTCCATCGACAACGGGCGAATCACGATGAAAACCGGCGGTTCTGGCAGCCGATCAGTCGTTCCACCACCTGGTCGAGGTCGAGATGGGCGGCGCGCTGCTCGGCCGCCACCTGTTGCGCCTCGGACAGTGACGAGAGCGCGTCGTCGAGCAGCCGTTGGCCGATGTCGCGGTAGATCACAGGTGTGGCAGGGTGGCCCAGCCCGAACGTCAGGAGTTCGGCTGCCTCGTCGATCGAGCCTTCCGCCGCGAGGACCCCACCGAGGCCGATCACGGCGAACAGCACCAGGTTGGTGTATCCGGCTTCCCTCGCCCGCTCCAGTCCGGCCGTGAACCGGGTGCGGGCGGTGGCCACGTCACCGAGACCGAGGGCGGCGTATCCGATGCGTCCGAGCGCAGCCGACAGACCCCAACGATGTCGGACCTGCTCGAAGCGGCCGAGGGATTCCCCTCCATATCGCATCGCGCCCTCATAGTCACCGAGCGCGTAGGAGCTCATGGACGCCCGGCTCAACGTATAACCCTGCCCTGCGACGTCACCGAGCCTGGAGAACGTGTCGAAGCACTCCAGATGGTGCTGCAACGCAGTCGAGTAGTCGTGGTTGGCGTCGGCAATGAGGCCCATCTTGCTGAGCGCGTACGCCGTGCCCCAGACGTCACCACAGTTTCTGAAGGTATCGAGACTCTCGGTGAACTGGGCTTCCGCAGCGGTCGGGTTGCCGTCCTCCAGATTGACCCAGCCGAGCCAGAGCAGTCCGGCTGCGACCATGATGTCGTCCTCGAGAACGCGTGCCAACGCAACGGCGCTCTCGAGAGTCGGTCGGGCCGACTTCCACTCCTCCCGGAAGACCTGGCTCACGCCGAGGCCGTAGATGCACAGGACCTCCTCCTCATGAAGATCGAGCCGCATGGTTGCGTCGCGGAGCTCCAACATTCGCTCCTCCGACATGGCGTACCGGTCGGTGAAACTACCGATGAAACTCATCTGCACCGTGGCCGTGAGGTAGGCGGCGTCCCGTGCGAGCTCATCCTTGGTCTTGCCGGAAGCCAGCTTCTCGGAGATGCGAGCGAAGGTGTCTGCACCTTCGTGGGAGTTGTGCACCCTGAACAAGCGGGACAGGTTCCGGAGGAATGGAACGGTCTCCGTCTCGGGCAGGTTCGCCATTGCCCATTCGGTGGCGGCGCGGATGTTGTCCATGTCGGCCATCACGACAGGAAGGGCATCGAAGACTTCGGGTCCGGCAAGTCGCTCTCGGTTCTCTTCGAGGAGTTTCGCGAAGTACTCGGCGTGGCGGGTCATCACTTCTTTCTCGGCCACCCCATCCGAGTGGAGCTGCATTGCTGCGAACTGCCGCAGCATCTGATGAAGGGAGAACCGGCCAGTGTCCTCGCGATGCACGAGCGAGCGGCCGGAGAGCTCGGCCAGATCCGAGATGGTGGCCCCGGCCACATCCGACGCGGCTCGTCGATCGAAGCCGCCCCTGAAGACCGAGAGCTGCCGATACGTGTCCTTCAGGCGAGTCGGGAGCAGGTTCCACGACCAGTCGAAGACGGCCCTCGCGCTGCGGTGGCGGGCCGGGATGTCCTGCATCGTCGTGGTGAGGAAGTCGAGGCTCGTCTCGATCTCGTCCGCGATCTCCTCGCAGGCCAGAACGGGTGTCCAGGCCGCCGCCAGCTCGATGGCCAGAGGTAGCCCTTGGACGAGATGGCAGATCCGTCGAACCTCGGCCCATTCGGAGGTCGGTTCGAAGGTCGGGTCGGCCTGCCGGGCTCTCTCCACGAACAGGCGAACCGCGGGGTAGGTGGACGCATCTTCTCCGTTCGTCGGGTAGGGGAGAGAGGGCACCTCGTAGATCCATTCGCCCTGAAGACCCAGTCTGCGGCGAGACGTGACCAGGACCCGCAGTTTGGGAGCCTGGCCGAGTACCTCTGCGACCAGGCCGGCGCCCTCGACGACATGCTCGAAATTGTCCATCACCATCAACGCCGACTGGTTGGTGAGAAAGTCGAGCAGTTGATCCTTGGGGGCGAGGTCGCTCGTGTGCGTGTCGATGGTCAGTCGCAACGCCTCTGCCACGGCGGGAACGATGCGGTCCGGGTTGGTGATGGGTGCCAGAGGCACGAAGTGGGCGCCATTCGGGTAGGCCGATCCAAGACGTTTCGCAACCTCGATGGCCAGTCGCGTCTTGCCGATGCCACCAGGACCGAGCAGGGTGAGGAGGCGGCAGTCGGGATTCGTGAGGAGCCGATCGATCTCGGTGAGTTCCTCCGTGCGGCCGACGAAACTCGTTGGCGGGACAGGAAGATTCGTCTCGGACGTATCGAGCGTCCTGAGCGATGGAAACGCGGAGGGAAGGTCCGTCGCGGTGAGCTGATAGATTCGCTCGGGGCGCGACAGTCCCCGAAGACGATGTTCCCCCAGGTCGACCATGTCGGCATCATCGGGGAGTTGATCCTGCACGAGTTCCCTCGTCGAGGCGGAGATCACCACCTGGCCTCCATGCGCAGCCCCTTCGATCCTCGCCACGCGGTTGACGGCAGCGCCGAGATAGTCGCCGTCGTGGAACTCGACGGTTCCGGTGTGGAGGGCCATCCGCACCCGCACGTTTCCAACCTCGGGGCTCCATGGTTCTGCCTGGATGCTGCGTTGTGCCTCCAGCACCGCCCGAACGGCATCCGGGGCCGAGGCGAAGGCGGCGAAGAACCCATCACCCTTGTTCTTGACGATGTGTCCTCCGTGTCCGACGATCGCGCCGGCGATGAGGGCATCGTGGCGAGCCAGGGCGCGCGCCATCGTTGACGGTGACCGATCCCACATCTCCGAGCTGCCCTCGATGTCGGTGAACAACAGCGTGATGGTTCCGCTCGGCAGCATCACCACTTCCTCTCTCGCGAAGTGTATGGCACGGAGGACGGACGTGCAGGTCGAGCCGGGTTTCGTCGCCTTGTCGGACCGGTCCGGTTTGGACACGCGGGCAGAGGGTCCCTTCGCCCATTGACGAATCGAACAGACGTTCGATACAGTGAGGCCCTTGGAGGACGCGAGAATGACGGTGGCGCCACCGGTGGTGCTCTCCGTGCAGGCAGGGAGGGTCATCGGGTTGGTGGGCACGCCCGGGATGGGACTTACCCGGGTTGGGTTGTCGCTGCTCGCAGAACCATCCCGCATCGCCCCGGTGGCCTACGTGGACGTGCGGGGTTGGTTCCATCCACCGGCCGCGTGGGAGGCCGGGATCGACCCGGAACGGCTGGTCGTCGTTCGTAACCGGGACCGGCTCCAGTGGTCGCGAGTGACGGCAGCACTGCTGGAAGGGATGGCAGCGGTCTATGCCGAAGTGCCGGACAGGGTGCCAGATCAGATCCTGCGCCGTCTCGCAGCGCTCACCAGATCACGCCGGGCGGCACTGGTGCTGCGTCCGTTGTCGGGAGACCTGCCGTCGGGCGTCGCATACCTGCGGGTGCGGGGGAGGGATGTGGTGTGGGACGGGGCCGACGATGGGCATGGTCGGCTGCTGAGAAGGCGATTGATTCTCGAGGTATCCGGCAAGAACCTGCCCGAGCAGGTCATCGAAGTCGAGGACGACGGGACGCTGCTCTCCGCACCGCGTTCGATGCCTGTGCCGTTCGTCGGATGAAGGTCAAGGGACGGGATCGTGCCATGGGCCATGCTCACCGATGAGGCGATCTGCCGCCTCCTTCGGTCCCCACGTTCCCGTTTTGTAGATCAGCGGCGCCGCATCCTGTCGGAGTACGGGGTCCACCACGCGCCATGCGTTTTCCACGGCCGGCGCGCTCGTGAACAGCAGCTTCTCACCCGCGAGTGCATCACCGATGAGTCGCTCATATGGTGTCATCTCGTTCGGGTTGTCGTCTCGGAGCAACAGCTCTCGCCTCTCTCCCGAGAACGCCGTGCCGGGTGCCTTGACGTTGATGTCCAGTCCGATCTGGCCCGATGGCGTGAACCGAAACCTGATCGCGTCGGCTTCCTTCCTGCGGGGTCCTTCCGGCAGCACCGAGGTTGGTGGTTTCTGCAGTTTGATGTACGCCTCGGTGACATGTACCGGCAGGTTCTTTCCCGTCCTCAGGAAGAAAGGCACGCCTGCCCACCGCCACGTATCGATGTTGATTCGCAGCGCGGCGTAGGTCTCGACCTTCGATTTGGGGGCGACACCTTGTTCTTTCCGGTAGGTGTCGAATTGGCCTCTGACGGCCGCCCGCGGCGGCACGGACTTCATCGCACGCAGAATCTTCTCCTTCTCCACCTGGATGGATGACCGATCCATGATGGGTGGCTCCATGGCGAGGAGTGCCACGAGCTGGAGCATGTGGTTCTGGACGACGTCTCGAATGGCGCCGACCCCGTCGTAGAACCGTCCGCGTCCTGCCACGCCGAAGTTCTCGGCCATGGTGATCTGGACACTGTCGATGGTGGCACGGTTCCAGAGGGGCTCGAACACGGCGTTCGCGAACCGTGCATACAGCACACCGAGCACCTCCTCCTTGCCGAGGTAGTGGTCGATGCGATAGACGGCGGATTCCGGGAAGACTTCGTTGATGGTCCTGGTCAGCTCGCGGGCGGACGCCAGATCCCTGCCGAACGGTTTCTCGACGATCACCCTCCCGTTCGTGGCGAGTCCGGCTTCGCCGAGGGAGCGGATCACGGGCGAGAACATCGATGGTGGAATGGCCAGGTAGTGGGCCGGTCTGGTGGCTCCCGCCGTGTCGAGCTTCTGGTGAAGAGCCCTGAATGTCGACATGTCCGTGTAATCGCCGTCGACGTAGTCGAGATGTTGCATCAACCGATCGAACGCCTTGCCGTCCTCCGCCCCGTGGATGCCGCCGCCGTACGTATCGATGCTTTCCCGTGCACGCTCCTGGAGATCGTGCAGCGTCCATCCGGAGAGGGCGATGCCGACCACCGGGACCGCGAGCTTGTTCCGTCTGGCCATGTTGAACAGTGCCGGGAACGTCATCTTGAGGCCGAGATCGCCTGTGCAGCCGAACCAGCACAGGGCGTCGGCGTCCGCGCGTGTCATGGCGTCTCCGGTGCGGCCGAGAGTCGCTTCTGGATCTCTCTCAGCATCAGGGTGTGCGATTCGAGCAAGGTCAGTACCTCCTCGATCTCCACTTCCGCACGCTGGTTTACCTCGAAGTCGTTCCGCGCCTGGAGGCGGTCGAGCTCCGACGTACGATTCTGGCTCATCATGATGATCGGTGCGGCGTAGGCGGCCTGAAACGACAACATGAGGTTGAGGAGTATGAATGGATATGGGTCCCAGTGTTTGAGCCAGCCCACCAGGTTGAGGATGAGCCAGGCTGCAAGCAGCGCGGATTGAATGATGATGAATCGCCAGGATCCGACCGTGACCGCAAAGGCATCCGCTATTCGTTCCCCGGGAGTGAGCTGTACGTCGAACTCTCCGACGACGTCTCTCGTCCTCGGCGTCGGAACGGATCGTCGCTTGAGGCGGAGGCGCTGGACACGTTGCAGTAGGTGTTCGGGGGTTGGTTCCATGGGATTCTCCTGGGTATCTGAGCGCAGGCTACCGACCGGCTCGCCGTCTGGTCGCAGGGTCCTGACCGTAGAAGTTCGAAAGCATCGCGTACAAAGCCGGGATCGAGTGCAGGAGGGCGGCAGGAGCATCGAAGAAACCCTCGGTCGCCACAGCGAAGAGCTCGGCGGTGTTGGTTCCCGCGTAGGGGTCGAGCGAAGTTGCATGGGTGGACCGGACCAGATGGAGGGTCTTCTCCATCATGGCATGCCACTCGAGCTGCGCCGCCCGGTTCGGCAAGGGCGGCATGCCGTCGGCGGCACCGTCGGACATGTCGATCTTGTGGGCGAACTCGTGGAATACGACGTTGTGTCCTCGCTCCGGATGGCGTGCCTGGCGAAGTGCCGCATCCCACACGAGGACCACGGGTCCGTGCAGGCGTGCCTCTCCGGCCATGGGGAACGCGCCATCGTCGACGATCCCGTCGCTGATGCCCCGCGATCCTGCCTTGACCACGGCCGACGGATAGACGATGACGGCGGTTACGTCCCGATACCATTCGATTCCCAGGTTGAGGACCAGCAGGCACGCCTGGTAGGCGATGATCACCCGGATCTCGTCGTCGATCTCGAGCCCGCCCGCACCCTCGAAGCGCGTTTGCGAGAGGAACATGCGGGTCAGGTCCTCCATCTTCCCCTGTTCCGACGGGTCGAGGAGCGTGTACCAGGAGACTCGTCCGGCAAGGAGTTCGCGCCACGCCTCGGGAAACGGAGTGGCGAGCGCCTTGCGGAATCGCCGTTTCATGGGGTGAGGACGACCAGAGCGGTCGTATCGAAGACGTTCATGATCTCGAGGGGCCATCGATGGCAACGGTGTAGTTGGTGCCTTCCCAACGATCTGCGAATCGGAACGTGAAGCTGACGATCCTTCCCTTGCCGAGTCCGGAGGTCGGCAGCTCTGCGGTGTGGATGCCGAGCCCTGGGTCGCTGCTTTCCAGGTCATGTGACGTGGACCAGTCGTCGATGCTCCACCGGAGCGTGAACGGTTCCGGGATGACGATCCGAAGTGTCGTGTCGACCGGCACGGAACGGCACTTCTGTTTCCGGCTCCACACCATCGAACAGGCGGGAGTGCCCTCGCGCACATAACGCTCGAACGGGCCTTCCGGTCGATCGAACACGACCCCGTCCCTCAGCGAGCGTTTCAACCGCAGGTACTCGGCGTGGGCCCAGCACAGGGGCATGGCAGAACCAGTCGGACCGCCGAGGTACAGCTCATGTTGAGGAAGGTCGGGACCATTCCACAGCTGCTCCGGGAGAAGGAGGGAGTCGCCGGCCGACGAGAACAGCATGGCGGCGAGCCGGCGTGCCTCGTCGATGTTGCCGGCCGCCAGCTCATAGTGAGCCCGCTCACCCGTGAGCAGTGGCCAGGGACGTCCCACGCCGGTACCGTCGAACGGCGACCCGTCATCGTGCTCTCCGTAGCCGTCGCCGTCGTAGCGCAGCCACGCAGGCCCCTGGGGCAGGTCGACCTTCAGGAGCTCGTCGATCACCTTGATCGTGGAGAGGATCCTCGGATCGTCGGGTGAGCGAAGCCCGAACCGTACGAGGGCGAGTGCGTCGGGGCTGACCACCTCTGCGGCCGGGGCACTGCTCTGTGCCGGGGGACGGTTCTTGATCGGGATCCACCCATCCTCGGGTGCTCCGGTATCGGAGGAGGAGATGCGCACGTAGTAGCCCTCCACACCGACACGGGCGGCCAGATCGGTATCGGTGACGAACAGCCAACGCTCGATCTGGGCATTCCAGGCGTCGGCGACCTCGCAGAGGAGCATGGCGGCTTCGTGCTCGCCGGCCACATCCGCGATGTGCGCAGCCGTCAGCAGTGCCGAGATCTCCGTGGCGACCGTGAATGGCGAGTAGCCCGGGTCCTCCTCCCACCGGTCTTCGGGTGAGACGGGCCCGTTGGCGACGATGAATGCCGCCGCCTGTCGCACCATGGGCCAGTAGGATCGCGCATCCATGTCGGCTCCCGAGCGGAGGGCAAGGCCGACGGCCAGGATGGGCAGGGCCGTCTCGTCCATCTGGATGCCCGTCCAGTGGGGACTTCCATCCAGCCACATGTTCTGAGGCCAGTGCCCATCGTGCTCTTGCGTCGCACAGAGGTATTCGAGGACCCTGACCGCCGGACCGGTCCTTCCGGCAGCGAGGAATCCGGTCGCCGTCTCCACGAGATCCCGGGCCCACACGAGGTGGTAGCCGCCGATGTCGTCGTCTCCCTTGGAGAAGCCCCAGGGGATCGACAGGGACGCGATGAACCCGCCAGGGAACCCGGCGGATTCGTGCACCTCGAGTACTCGTATCGAGGCGGCTTCGAGCCGATCGTCGGCTTCGGGTTCGTCGTCACTCCAGCCGGCAATGAATCGGCGTTGCACCGCCTCGAACCCCTGGGCGAGTGCCGATCGAACCTGATACCCGGCTTCGGCCGCGGATGCCCCGAAGCCCAGTCCGATCGTGAAGGACCCGTCGTGTTCCTGCCAGGCGATCTCGCCCGCCAATGCAACGTTGCCTCCATCGGCCCGGTCGTACTCCCAGGTCATCTTTCCGTGCCGGCGGACGTCCTGCCACGCGTCGGACATCCCGACGAAGCCGACCGACCGTGCCAGCCACGGGACATCGGCCGCCATCGCCAGCACCGTTCCCGAACCTTCTGCGAAGAGCATGGGGACTCCCTTGTAGTCCCCGATCCATGCGACGTTGTCGCTTCCTCGATTCACCAGATGAGGCGCAACGAGGGCGGTGACATGGAACGTGCCGCTTTCTCCCGGTGTGTATCGGGTTGACTGAAGGAGGCAATCGTGTGTGGGATCGGTGATGATGGTCTTCTCGATCCGATGGCCTCCGGGGAGATCGTTCGTTATGACGAATCCGGGAGTGAAGTGGTCGAACGGATGCTGCCGGAGTTTTGCGTGCCGTTTCTCTTCGAAGAAGACCCCGTCCTCGGATGAGATGAGAAGTCCGAAATCACGTGTGCACGCCCGGTCGATGCGGGGGTAATAGATCTCGTTCAGGATGCCGTGGCTGGTGGTGAACCACACCCTCCCGTTACGCGCCGTGCCGACCCCGGTCTTGGCGCTGGAGGTCCATCGTGGTGAGATGCCGGGTTTCCCGGGTGCCTGGCTCATTGCAATGGAGAGGGTAGCGAGAGGCCGTGCCATAAAGTCCGTCAGGCCGAACGTATGTTCGATAGACTGGAAATCTGCCGGGTACTGCCGGCGCGTGAACAAGTGGTCGAGATGCGCGCCGTGCAGTGCTCGATGTACCAAGGCTTCAAGTGGAGGGCGATGGGGCGGACGCTGTGTGTGTGGTTTCCCGACTGGTCACTTCGACGGCCGGATGTGCCGTCGGAGAGGTCATGTGTGGTCATCGACGATGGCAGCCGGGTCGTCGCCGCCAACGATGTGGCGATGCAAAAGGGGGTCGAGGTCGGGATGCGCCGATCGGAAGCCGAGGTGCTCTGTCCCGGTGGAGTGACGCTGGAGCAAGATCCCGGTGCCGAGGCCGCGATCTTCGAACCGGTCGTTGCGGCCATCGAAGCGCTCGTGCCTCGGGTCGAAATCGCCGAACCTGGGCTGGCGTTCGTGTCCATCGACGGTGCGGTGCGGTACTACGGCGGGGAGGAGGCGGTGCTGGCCGAGATCGTTGCAGCTGTCGAACCGGTCGCCCCAGGCGGACGGTTCGGCCTTGCCGGCGGGCCATTCGCAGCACGATGGGCCGCAGCGACTACACCCGGAAGGATCGTGACCGACGACACGGCGTTTCTCGCAGGCCTCGATGTGGGGACGCTCAAGATGGACGATCTCGTTGCAACGTTCCGCCGGCTGGGCGTCGGAACGCTCGGTGATCTGGCTCGTCTGCCGAGGGCGGCCGTTCTCTCGAGGTTCGGGAATATCGGGACGGCGGCACACCGGCTCGCCGCCGGCGAGGACCGGGCACCCGTCCCGCGGGAGATTCCACAGGATCTCGCTGTCGAAATGCGGTTCGAAGAACCACTTCTGCTGGTCGAACAGGTCGGGTTTGCCGCCCGCACGCTTGCACATCGACTCATGGGTGTGCTCGCTGCTCGCGGGGTTGCCCCGCATCGGATAGAGATCTCGGTCGCCGCCGCAGACGGTACCGAACGGCACCGGGTGTGGCGGAGCAGGGATCCGTTCGATGCGTCGGCGCTGACCGAACGGACATGGTGGCAATTACGTGCATGGATCGAAGCTGCGGGTATTCCCGGAGGAGTCGTTCGGATGCGCATCACGCCGACAGACCTGTCTGGGGAAGGGCGGGCATTGACCCTCTTCGAGAACATCGCCGCCCGGATCGAAGCAGAACGCGCCATCGCTCGCGTCCAGGCGCTCGTCGGGCCCGATGCGGTCCTTCAGGCGACACCTCGGGGAGGGAGATCTCTTTCTCAACGGGTTCTCTGGCGACGATGGGGGGAGAATCGGTCTCGTGCACCTCGAGACGAGGCACCTTGGAGAGGAGCGACTCCCGCACCGTCCCCCGCGTTGGTCGTTCCCGATCCGCGGCCGGTCGAGATCGAATGGGATGCCGGAATGCCTGTGCGTGTGCGGCTGCGGAGCCGGTGGGAGAACGTGCTGTCGTGGGCCGGACCATGGCGCGTGACGGGACGATGGTGGGCCGGCGAGGCCGCTGTGAATCGCTACCAGGTGGTCACGTCCGCAGGCGCTCTGCTCTGTGATGTCCGCGAAGGGAAGAGTTACGTGGCCGGGCTATACGACTGAGGTTGCCCGGTTCGTGAGCCGTATCTCGTATTGCGCACTTCGTATCTCGTGGCGCGATCAGCTTTCGGCCATGCGCTGCAGCGATGCTGCGATCCAGGCTCGTACCCGATCCCTGAGATCGTTCACGTCGGCGAGGGTGAGGCCGGTCGTCTCGATCGGTTCGCCGATCTCCAGTTTGACCGGGCCCGGATGCATCATCTTTGCTCCTGGCGGCCAGATGGCATTGGTTCCCTCGATGGCAACCGGCACGATCGGCAGCCCCGTTTGGATAGCGATGACGAAGGGTCCCTTCTTGAACGGTCCCAGCTCGCCGGTCTTGCTGCGAGTGCCCTCTCCATAGATGATGATCGACCTGCCGCGCGCCACCGCTTTGTCCACTTGCTTGTTGATGTAGGCCATCGACGGCTGGTCCCGGTCGACTTTGATCATCCCGAACGCCTTGATCGCGATGCCGAACACGGGCACCGAGTACAGCTCCTTCTTGGAAAGGAAACGGAGGGGTACAGGGAGGGTGAGGAAGTGAATCACCGGATCGAGGTTCGACTGGTGATTGCCGACGACGATGTATGAGCCCGACGGGTCAACCCGATCCACACCTTCAACCTCAGGCCGAACGTTAAGCCCGACGAGCCAAAGGTGCGACCAAAAGGTGGCGAAACGTTCCATCCATGGGCTTGCCGGGTTGATCCAGCCGATGATGATGAATGCCGGAGTGACGATCAAGGTTCCGAGAACGATCAGAAGGTACGTGATGCCGGTTCGGATGACGTCGATCATGGGAGCGCCCGGGAGAGATCGTCGAGGGTGTCCTGGATGACGGCTTTCGTCTCGTCTCTCAGGCGGCTGACATCATCGTCGGTGAGCCCGGCAGTGGAGATGGGAGCTCCGATGGACACGATGATCGGTCCCCCATCTATCCTCTTTCGATTCGGAACCCAGGTCTTGTCTGCCCCGTAGATGGTCGTCGGGAGGATGGGAAGGCCGGTATGGATGGCGATGGCGAAGGCGCCCCGTTTGAACGGCAGCAGGTTGCCGTCTCTGGTCCGGGTTCCCTCCGGATAGACGATGATCGACTTGCCGAGCTCTGCGACTCGCAGTGCGCCTTCCTCCACCTCCCGGTAGGAACTGCGCGCCCTCCGGTCCACCGGCACCATCGACATCGCCTTCAAGGCCCATCCCAGCAGTGGAGCGGAGAAGAGCTCCTTCTTCGCGAGGAAACGGATGGGTACGGGGATGGCGATGAAGTGCGCCATGATGTCGAACGTGGATTGGTGGTTGGACACGACGACGTATGACCTGTCCGGATCGACATTCTCGGTCCCCCGAATGTCGAGGTGCACCCCGGATGGCCACAGGCATGCCTTGGCCCAGGCGAGTGCGATCTTGTCGATCCAGGGGGACTCGGGGCGGATCAACCCGACGATCGTCACGACGATCGAAGCCACTGCCGTGACGAGCAGTCCGTTTGCCACCGTCAGCACCGTGCGGATCGGAGATGACAGCCTCATGGGTCGGCAGCGTAGTCGAAGAGCGCAGGCGGGAGACAGGATGTTGCCCAGGGTCATCCTCCTGGCGTTCCTCGGCCTCGCGCGTGTGCCCGATCGTGTGCCTCGAGGTGGACGCGGGAAGCCGGCGCCTGGGCCGGTCGTCGGCAATCGACGTGGTGCCCCCTTGCCGGGAACGCTCTGATGAGCGGCTCTCACCGTCGGAGGTAGTCGAGAGCCTCGGTGATCGTGGGGAGGGCCGCTTCGGCGAACAGGGCATGGCCTCTCTCGCTTGCATGAAACAGATCGGGGGACCACAGGGTGAGGTCCGTGCGGAACGCTTCGGCGAAGTCCCACAACGGTACCTTGAAGACGTTGGGCCGACTCTCTGCAACGCGGGCATGCACCCGGTCGGCGGCACGCCCTCTGACACGGGCCGGCCACCTGAGGAGGAGCGGAAGGCGGGGAATACTCCCCATGTCTCCAACGCCGGAGAGTACGATCGCTCCGGCCGAAGAGGCGAGGGTATCCACGATGCAGGCCAGTCGGCGATGGAACGTCGCGACGGGAACACCGAAGAGCATGTCATTGCCCCCGACCGACACGATCGCGAGGTCGTAACGGCGTTCGATCGCCTTCGGGACTTGATCGGCCAGCACGTCTCGCGTCTTCGAACCGCCGATCGCGAAGCTGTCCAGCGTCACATGGAAGCGTTGTCCGAGGTCGCGTCCGATTCGCTGGATCCAGATGTCTCGTGGGTGTTCGAGGCCCGGTCCGGTGCAACTCGAGTCGCCGAGGACGACGATGGACAACTCGGCGAGGCCGGCATCGCCAAAAACCCCTGATGCGTCGCTTCCTTGGAAGCTCGGCAAGTTGTGCCACTTGGTGTACACCGCTCCCATCGACCACGCCAGCGTGATCAAGCCGGCGGTCCGCAGCGTCCTCCTCATCGGTGGGAAGCTACCAGATGGAGGAGGGACGGTTATCGGCGATAGGTGCCGATCAGTTCGGTCTGATCGATGACATGGCCATCGAATGCCGCCTCGACATCGGCCTTGCTCGCGGACGGCGTCAGAGCCAGCGTCGTGTCGAGAGCGAAGAGCTTGAAGAAGTAGCGGTGCGTTCCGATCGGTGGACAGGGTCCCCCGTAGTCGTTTCGGCCCCATGAGTTCTTGCCCTGAACCGCGCCGGCCGGGACGGAGCCCTCGCCGATCTCGGTCGTCGTCGGGTCGATGTTCCAGACGACCCAGTGGTCCCAGACCATCTTGGGTGCCTTCGGGTCTGGGGCATCGGGATCGTCGACGAACAGGACGAGGCTCATGGTGCCCGAGGGGACGTCGCTGATCCGCAGCGGTGGGTTCACGTCGAATCCGTCGCACGTGTAGCGGGACGGTATGAGTGTGTTGTGGGCGAATGCAGGGCTGGAGAGGCGCATGGTTCCTCCTTGCTTTGTCGCGGTGGTGGGGTCTGTGGAAATCGGACCTGTGTCCGGGGCGCATGCGGCGGCGAGCAGCGTGATCCCAAGGATGATGCTCGCTATTCGCATGCGCCTCCCTTCATGATCAACCTACCGATCTTGCGGGTCAATGTGGGCGTTGTCGAGTCTATTGCCTTCCCCGGTGAGGGCTTTGCCGGGTGTTGGAGGGGATGTCCTTTCCGAGGATGGAGAGAGGTCTTGGTGTGCGCCTCGTCACCTCTCGCCCCGCGGACCGAACATACGTTCGATAGTATGAGGTGGTCCGACAGAAACGAACCATGACCTACGCAGAGCTGCACTGCCACACCAACTTCTCGTTCCTCGACGGTGCCTCCCCTCCCGAGGAACTCGTGGAGCGGGCTGCGACGCTCGGGTACCGGGCGCTGGCGGTCACCGATCACAACGGGTTCTACGGGGCGGTGCGGTTCTCGCGGGCTGCTCGCAGCGCCGGCCTGTCCACGGTGTACGGAGTGGAGGTCGGACTTGTCCGTGGCGAGCCCGACCCGGGAGCTTCGCACGCACGGACGCAGGACGGGGACATCGCGAGCGGCATCCCCGGCCTACAGGACGGCCCGATGGTTGATGGTCGAAACTTCAGGTCTCGCAGGCGGGGTCGGACCAGGCGGAGACACGGCACCAAGCCCATGGATACCCCGCAGACCGACCATCTCGTACTCCTTGCGCCATCGGCGGACGGGTACGCGGCGTTGAGCCGATTCGTGACCCGAGCCCAGTTCCGCGGCGAGAAGGACCGTGCCGTCTACACCTGGCGGGATCTCGAAGAAGCGGCACAAGCAGGAGGTCTGTATGCGCTGACAGGCTGTCATCACGGCGCGGTGCCCAGGGCGGCCCAGGCCGGAGATCTGGTGGGAGCGTTGCGCGAGGCGGCTCGTCTGCGGGAGATCTTCGGACGTAGATTGCACATCGAGCTGTGGCATCACGCGATGCCGGAGGACGATCCCCGCAACGATCTGCTGTGGGACGTCGCCCGACGGCTGCGACTGCCGGTGGTCGCCACCAACAACGTCCACTATGCAGACCGCAGCGACGCAGATCTCGCCGATGTGCTGGCCGCCATCGGGGGACGGCGAAGCCTCGACGATGCGGACGGGTACCGCTCCGCCGTCGACGAGCGGTACCTGAAGGACCCTTCCGAGATGGTCGGGCGTTTCGCCAGGTATCGAGGAGCGGTGGAACGCGCCGGCGAGCTCGGAGACGTCCTCTCCTTCGACCTGCGACTCGTTGCCCCGAAGCTTCCCGATTTTCCGATGCCGGGCCATTTCCGCTCCGAGATGGAGTACCTGCGGTATCTCACCTTCGAAGGGGCCCACAGCGTATATCCGGGCTCCGATGACGGTATCGAACCGCGGGCACGAGAACGACTCGAACATGAACTCGACGTGATCGGACGCCTCGGGTTCCCCGGCTACTTCCTCGTCGTATGGGACATCGTCGACTTCGCTCGTTCCCAGGACATCTACTGCCAGATTCGCGGATCGGGCGCCGACTCTGCGGTGTGTCGTTGTATCGGCCTCACCAGGGTCGACCCGATTCGACTGCACCTGCCGTTCGAACGGTTCCTCTCCGACGAGCGAGGACGGCCTCCGGACATCGACCTCGATCTCGAGGCCGAGCGCCGGGAGGAGGTCATCCAGTATTGCTACCGTCGATATGGGCGTGAGCGTGCGGCGATGGTCGCCAACGTCATCACCTACCGTGCCCGCTCGGTGCTGCGTGATGTCGGCAAAGCCTTCGGACTGACCCAGGCTCAGGTGGATGGCCTGTCCAAATACGTCGATACCCGCAATCCGGCGAAACTGCGGCTGGAGGCGCCGTTGCCGGCGGGAATGACCGCCGAGTTCATCTACGACGTGTGCCGGCGACTCGACGGATTCCCCCGACATCTCGGCATCCATTCGGGTGGAATGGTGATCGCCGACCGTCCCCTGTGGCAGGTCGTCCCCATGGAGTGGGGCCGGATGCAGGACCGGTCCGTATTGCAGTGGGACAAGGACGACTGCGCAGCGATCGGGATCGTCAAGTTCGATCTCCTCGCTCTCGGCATGCTCAATGCCCTCCACCTCACCGTCGACACGATCGCGGATACGCACGGCGTCACCATCGACCTGGCCACGATCCCGCAGGAACCGGCCATCTACGAGATGCTTACGACCGCGGACACGGTCGGGGTCTTCCAGGTGGAGTCCCGGGCGCAGATGGCGACCCTTCCGAAGATGAAACCGAAGACGTTCTACGACCTCGCAGTGGAGGTCGCGCTGATCCGGCCCGGACCGATCCAGGGCCAGTCCGTGCATCCGTACCTGCAGCGCCGCAACGGTGAAGAGCCGGTCCGGTACCCACATCCGCTGACCGAGTCGGTTCTCGCCAAGACCCTCGGGGTCCCGATCTTCCAGGAGCAGTTGATGGAACTCGCCCGGGTCTGTGCCGGTTTCGACGGCAGCCAGTCCGACCGGTTGCGATCGGCGATGACCCACAAACGCTCCGATGAGGCGATGGAGAGGCTGCGCACCGAGGTTTTCGCCGGAATGGCGCGAAACGGGATCACCGGGCGTGCGGCGGACGAGATCTGGGAGAAACTCCAGGGGTTCGCCAGCTTCGGGTTCCCCGAGAGTCATTCGGTGAGTTTCGCCTACATCGTGTACATGTCCGCCTGGCTGAAGTATCACTGGCCGACCGAGTTCCTCGCCGGTTTGTTGAACGCCTACCCGATGGGGTTCTACAGCCCCAATACGCTGGTGCAGGATGCCCAGCGCCACGGTGTCGTGGTCTTGGAACCGGATGTGAACCGTTCCTTTCACGACTGCACCGTCGAGCCGTATGACACCGATCCGGACGAGGTGGTGACGTACTACGACAAGTCGTGGCGACGGGGAAGGGGAGCGACCGACGATCCCGTCCGTGCGGCGGTGGCGCTGCGCATGGGGCTGCGGTACGTACGGAACCTGGGAGAGAAGGAGATCGGACGGATCGAAGCTGCACGACTGATCGGTGGCGAGTTCCGGGACACACGGGATTTGGCGCAGCGCACCGGTCTGCCGATCGACGCGTTGGAGGGATTGGCGGCCGCGGGTGCGCTCGGATCGCTCGGCGTGTCCCGGCGGGAAGGGTTGTGGGCGGCCGGGGCGCTCGCGGAGATCGATCCGGGGCGGCTGGCACTCGCCCCCGGCGTCGACGCGCCCGCGTTGGTGGGGATGAACGACGCCGAGCGACACCGGGCAGACCTGTGGGCGACGGGTGTGTCGCCGCGCCATCCCGTCGAGTTCGTGAGAGAACGGCTCGACGAGCAGGGATGCGTCCGTATCGCAGACGTGTTGGGGCGCCGCCGCAACGGATGGCGAGCTCGAGTCGGTGGGATCGTGACGCACCGACAGCGCCCCGGTACGGCAAACGGGGTGGTGTTCTTCAATATCGAGGACGAGACGGGGTTGCTCAATGTCGTCGTGCTTCCCGAGGTGTGGCAGACCAATAGGGAGACGGCCAGACGTCATGTGGGGTTGGTGGTCGATGGAGTGGTCGAGTATCGAGACGGAGTCACCAACCTGGTGGCGCGCGGGTTCACCTCGTGGCCGGTCGAAGGGGTCCGGTCCAGGGATTTCCGGTGAAGACCTGTCAACGCCGGCAGCACCTGTTCCTGCCGGCATCGACGAGACCGGCTTCAGTCGATGGCCGCATAGATCTCCCGCCGATCGATCGTGCCCGGGAACGGCCCGATCGTGGCGAGTTTTCGTGCAGCGATCTCGCAGGCGAATCGGACGCTGCGCTCCAGATCATGGCCGTCGAGCATCGCGACGAGAAAACCACCCCAGAACGAATCACCCGCCCCGGTCGCGTCCCTCACTCTCACCGGTCGTGCGGGAACATGGAATCTCCGGTGCCCATCCGAGGCGAGCGTGCCGTCCGGTCCCATCGTCAGCACCACCGTGTCTGCACCCATGTCGTGGAACCGGTCTACGTAGAGGCCTGGCTCGACGTCATCGTTGAAGAGGCGGTGGCAGTCGTCGAGGGAAGGCTTTGTGAAGGTCGTGCGGGTGAGGAGGCCCTTGATCACGTTCAGCGCCTCGGTTCGCTGTGGCCAGATGATCGGGCTGTAGTTGGGGTCGAGTGAGGTCAGCTTTCCGTGTCGGGTGGCCAAGGCGAACGCGCGTTGCACGGCGACGCGCTCAGGCTGGCGTGAGAGGGCAAATGCGGACGAATGCACGATCCGGGATCGGCGGATTGCATCGGCGGGAACGTCGCCGGGACCGAGCTGAGCGTCACCGGCACGCAGCGCCTCGAAGTCCGGTGTGCCGGACGTGCGCGCAACGAACACCACCGTCGTGTGGACACGGTGATCCATCAGGAGGTAGTCCGTGTCGACCCCGGACGCTCTCAGTTCGGATTTGATGAATGCACCGAACGCTCCGATGCCCACCTTGGCTACGACCGCGGCCTTGCCACCCAGTTTCGCGACGTTGACGGCGACGTTGGCGGGGGAGCCGCCCTGGTGCCGGCGGAACAACTCGACCTCCCGCAGGTGCTCGGCAGGTGTTTCCGAGATGAAATCGACGAGGGCTTCTCCCACGGTGAGGAGATCCAGGTCACCGTTCGCGATGATCACACGGCCAGGGTAGCGGGCGATGCACGGCCGATAACCGTTGAACCCAGGGCTCGTAGGGGTCGTGGCGACCCCCCTGAGCCCTGGGTTCAACGGTTTGGGTGCGCCGGCCCTTTCGCGTGTCGGTGATCGGCTACTTCGAGACGGACAACAACGACCAGGCGATGAGCAATTGACCGGCGTAGTAGAGCGGTAGACCCCACACTCGATTGACGAAACCGGGGGCCACGAAGCGGTCACGGGCAACAGAGAGGTCCGAGAGGTAGAACGCAACGGTGCCGGCGAGGAGCATCGGCGTTGCCCCGGATGCCGTCGCGCCAACCGCCAGGACGAGCATGGTCGAGATCACGGCAATGTATGCGATGATCGGGCCGATCATCGCGGCCGGTAGGTGGGGGCGCAGCCAGACGAAGATCAACGCGGCGACGACGAGGGCGACGCTGCCGGCGATGAGGGACACGCCGGAATCGACACCAAGCGTCGCGAAGGCGACGACATAGGCGATATGCCCCAGGAGGAACGCGCCGAGGCCGACGAGGAACGCCGTGTGTGATGCGCCGAGCAGCAGCACATCGCCCGATGCGCCGAGCATGAGTCCGAGAAAGATCCATGTTCCAACGTTCGTGTCGAGCGCACCCGCGCTCAGGGCGACCCCGACGAACCCGGCGGAGGCGACCGGTTTGGCGAGATTGCGAAGCGTGACGTTGCCGCGCTCACCGGAGAGCAGGACCGGCAAGGCCAAGACGGTCATGGCGGTGAATACCCAGGTCATGACAGCATCTCGACGAGTAGGCCGGCGATGTCGGACCAATGTGGGCTCTGTTCATCGATGAGGCTCGCGTGTCCGACGGACGCGAGCTCGAGGTACCGGACATCCTCTCCGGCCGCCCGAGCCGAATCGACGTAGCGGCGCCCGTAGTCGACCGGGACATCGTCGTCGTCGGTCCCGTGGACGACCAGCTGTCGAATTCCGAGGGGAAGCATGGCGGCAGGTGATGCCTGGGCCACGGCCGTCTGGGAGGTGGCATCACCCATGAAGGTGGCGACCGCGCCGGACCCGAGCCCGTCTCGGAGAGCCGCAGCGAGGTCGGTGATGCCGGCCAGCGAGACGAGAAGTGCCGGCGTGACCGCATCGGTCCGAGCGGAGGAGGCGAGCGCGAGATGACCGCCTGCCGAGTGACCGATGACGACGACCCGAGTTCGGTCGATGGCGGCATCGAGAAGCGCGACGTGATCGATCCCTCGTGCGACGTCGAGCACGGTCGCCGGCCATCCTCCCCCCTCACCGACTCTCCGATACTCGATGTTCCAGGTGGCGAATCCCCTCTTCGTGAGGTCGGCCGCCAAACCGTCCATGAGATCTCTGGTCCACTGCCGTCTCCAGAAACCGCCGTGTACCAGAACGGCGATCGGATGAGGTCCGGGCCCTTCGGGGAGCCGGAGGTCTCCGACCTGATCGGGACGCTCCCCATAGGCAAGGACCTTCGGCGGAACCCGGTGGGCGAAGACGAGGTGACGCAGCGCCCACCGGTATCCCTGGATCCCGCGACCATAGATGGTTGCGGTGCAGGCGGGAGCCGTCACCGAGACGCTCCTCCACGGTTCCCGTTCCTTGATATTGGAGATGTGGACTTCAACCGTCGGAATGCCGGCGGCTTCGATCGCGTCGTGGATCGCGTAGGACGTATGCGCGTAGGCGCCGGGGTTGAGGACGATGCCGTCGAACACCTCGCGTGCTTCGTGGAGACCGTCGATCAGAGCGCCTTCGTGGTTCGACTGGAAGGCTCGCACTTCGACTCCCAACTCGGTGCCCCAAGATCTGCAAAGGGCCTCGAGGTCGGCGAGCGTCGTCGTGCCGTAGATCTCAGGGCTCCGCGTACCGAGCAGGTTCAGGTTCGGTCCGTTGATCACCAGGATGTGTTGCATGGGACAAGGCTATCGAGTTTGCCCGGGTGCCGTGGCGTTCAGGGACGCCCGACACGAAGACCTCGGTGTCGCGGTACAGCGAATCGACGTACCTCGTCTTGCCGGTCGACGCGCAGGATCGGTCTCGACAGGCACGGTGCGCGGGGTCTAGTCGGGCTTCCTTCTCGAGAACTTGGGAATGAGCACGATGACGGCAACTGCCACCGGCAGCAGCAGCGCCGCGAAGCGCGGTCGGTACAACAGCACAAGTCCCACGACGGCAAGGGGAACGGCGACTCTGGGACGAACCCGGCGCAGGTCGGGGAAGGCGAGCCAGACGGCGCCGAAGAGGATACCGACCCGGATCGCCATACCGCCGACGAGGCGGGTGGGTTCGTCCAGGGATGGTGAGAGCATCACGAGCGTTCCGACGACGAGGAGGGCTGCCACGATGGCGCCGAGGAAGGACCTCATGTGTCACGACTCGGCATAGAGGCGGATCGTACTCCCCATGTCGCGTGCTTCGAACTCACGGCTACGCGAGATGAGTCGGGCGGTGGATCGGCCCGAGTTCCGAGGCGAGAGCGAGAGTCGCTTCGTCCAACCCGGCAGGCTCGAGTGTGTAGCCGCCGGACCGGAACGCGTCGAGGATTGCCCGTCGGGCGTGCGCCGTCGTGACGCCCGGCGCGGCGGAACGCAGGTCTCCACTCGTCGCCGGATCCCATTCGATACCCAGGGCTTCGTACACGGGAATCAGCACATCCGCGACCCGGTCACCACCGGAGACGACGACGACCCCGCCGATGTGGGCCGCTCCCGACACGATTCGCTGGCCGACACCCATCACTTTTCGTACTCCACCGATGTTGACGCTGTGGGCTCCCGGGCAGTACTCGCCCGGCACTTCTCCGACACGAGCATCTGTGCCGAGAGAGCGGAAGGCGTCGACCATGATGGTGCCGATCTCCTCGAAACGCTCATTGATGCCGACGCGAGGGTCGTCGACGGGGACCGTCCACGAGAAGGCGATCGTGCCGGAATGGAACACTGCGGCACGCCCTCCCGCGAGTCGCTCCACTGCACCGAATCCGCAAGCGAGGGCGGCATCGACGGCGCGCCGATACCCGGGCTGGACGGCGTCTCTTCGACCGAAGGCCACGATGGAGCCCGGCTCGTACAGACGCAGGATCGCTTCTGTGTCTCCACGAGCGACCTGGAGGAGGAGGGCGTGGGAGATGGCGGTATCCAGTTCGGGAGGGTCGGGGAAACCGGCATCCAGGAACAACATCGGTGCAGTATCCCAGATACTCGTTCTCCTAACAGTTCTCGAACATCCGTTGTGCACAATGGATGCAGAAGGAGGTTGTGATGCAACGTACAGCCAAGATTGCAGTCCTGGTCCTGGTCGTCGTGGGTCTTCTCGTCGGGGGCCTCACCGTGGCGGGAGCGACAGAGGGTGACCGCGCGACGGTCCCGCAGACCGGGATCGTGGCAGTGCTGCGACCGCTCATCGACGATGGGACCATCACAGAGTCCCAGGCGGAGGCCGTCGCCGCGCGGCTCGGACCGATCGTCAGATCCGAGGGCATCCGTCGTGACGCGGAACGTTTCCGTGGACGGGCGATGGCTGTGGCGCGCCGCGTCGCCGACATGCTCGACATGACCGTGCCCGAACTCGGAAAGGAGCTCGAGGGCGGTGCGACGCTGGCACAGATCGCAGAGAGCCGAGGGTCGAGCGGTGGGGAGATCGTGAGCACGCTCGTGGGTGAGATCTCCCAACGTCTCGCCGACCAGGTCGCCGAGGGGCGAATCACGCAGGAAAGGGCCGATGAGGTGCTTGCCGGCGCGACCGGGCGTATCGCCGATCTCGTCGAATCTCCACATCCTGGGCGAGTGGCGTTCAGGGAACACCGCTCTCGCCTCGCCAGGCTGGGCGCGCTGCGCATCGGCGCGGACGTCTTGGACATGACTCCGCAAGAACTGAGAAGTGCGCTCCAGAGCGGTCAGAGTCTCGGCGAGATCGCAGCGAGTAGAGGCGTCGACGAGGACGTGCTGGTCGATGCCCTGCTACGGCCGATACGCGAGCAGGTTGCCCTGGCCGTCGAACGCGGTCGCATCGATGGAGACCGGGCGGGGAGGATACTCGACCAGGCGGCCGAGCGGGTCCGAAATCTGGTTGAAACCCGGCGCGGGTGAGCGCATCTCCGTGGCGGTTCATCGGGACTGCGGCAGATCCTGCGTGTGAAGTGCCGCCGTGGGCGAGAGCAACGGAAACCTCGGGTCGTAACCCTCGAAGTCGACGTGGACGATGGGAGTGCGGCGAGGACCTACCGGCGAGGGTCAAGTAGACTGAAGGGGCTCCGAGGGCGGGGGACCTGGGGTTGGGGCGTGGCTGGTGGGCCGAATGGAAACCGATGCCTTCGTCGAACCGTCGAGAGCGACTCCTCAGGCGCTTTGAACGCAACTCCCGTGCAGGCGCGGAGGCGGGTGTGTTCCGCGTCCGTGTGGAGGATCGTGTCCTTACGGGAGACACGATCACCATCAATGGTCGCAGACTCCTCAACTTCGGCATGGCTTCGTACCTCGGCCTCAATCTGGACCCGCGGCTCAAGGCAGGTGCGATCGACGCCATCTTGCGCTACGGTCCCGTCTATTCGTCGTCGACTGCTTTCACTTCGCTTCCTCTGTACACCGCGCTCGAAGAACGCCTGGAGCGCATGTTCGAGGGACACGTGGTCATCGCGCCGACCACGACGCTTGCCCATCTCGCTGCCCTTCCCCTGATCGTCACCGTCGGATCCGCCGTTCTGATCGATGCGCAGGCACACGAGTCCCTTCGCCTGGCCGCTCAGATCCTGCGCGCATCCGGATCGTCCGTCTCTGCAGTACCGCACAACGACATGGAGGCGCTTGCAGATGCCGTGAAGCGATCGTCGAGTCCTTCGGTGTGGTATCTGGCCGATGGTGTCTACTCGATGTTTGGAGATCTTGCACCGCTCCACGAGATCTCTGCGCTCATGGATCGGTTTCCGAACCTGCACGTGTACCTCGACGATGCGCACGGTTTCGGGTGGGCGGGTACACACGGTCGGGGGTACGTGCTGGCCAACGTACCGATCCGTGAGCGCATGGTGGTCGCCGGGTCGCTCTCGAAGTCGATCGGCGCGGGTGGTGGAGCGCTCGTCTTCGCGGATGAGAGCACCGCCAGACGTGTGCGAACACTCGGCGGGACGATGACATTCTCCGGTCCGCTCCATCCTGCCGAGCTCGGCGCCGCGCTCGCCTCGGTGGACATTCACCTCTCCGGCGAGCATGCCGTGTTGCAGTCCCGGCTCCTGGCACAGATCGAGTTGACCCGTGGCCTCCTCGTCGAACGGGGACTTCCCGTCGTCGGAGTGGCCGACTCGCCCGTGTGGTTCATCCGCATCGGTACCTCCGGTGACACGATCGAGGTGGCGAAACGCCTGCAATCGGATGGTTTCTACGTGAATCCTTCCGGATACCCTGCAGTGCCGGTCGGCTACGCGGGAGTGCGACTCACCAACACCTTGTATCTCCCGGACGACGCCTATGTCGCGCTCGCCGATGCGCTCGCGAGGCGTGTCCGGGAGGTCTTGGGCGACGTGGAGATCGAGATCGATCTGACAGAGGAGATATCACCGCGCGTTGATCCGCTTTAGGGGTGAAGGCCTTGTGCCGATACAGCGGCGTGCAACCGTTCCTCAACGTCTGGAAGCAACACCCAGTTTGGTTTCGGTGGATCGCAGCGATCGTGTTCGCGCTGCTGTTGGGGTTGGCCGTCGTCTCGGCCACGGTTCCTTCTGCAGAGGACACCGCCGGGCCCATCGGTCTCTTTCTCGGCAGTGTTTCCGCAGGCGTCACCTTTGTCGTCGGAGCCCGGCGTCTCCACGGGAGAGAGCGTGTTTCGTGGACGTTCGTTGGTGTCGGCCTGCTCCTCATCGCGACCGGTGTCTTCGCGGTGGCACTCATCTCGTCATTCACGGAAATGGCGGCTTTTGGACCGCCGGACCTCCTCTTTCTCAGCGGGTACGCGTTCGGGATCGTGGGATTCGCCCTCCTTCCCCAGGTCGCCTCCGACTGGTCGGAACGGCTACGGGTCCTACTCGACGGCCTCATCGGTGCGATCTCGATAGGTGTCATCGCCTGGCTTCTGATACTTGGTGACCTGCTCGGGAAGCTGCAGTCGCTGACGGCGTGGGAACGGTGGGCCGGCTCCGCGTATCCGGTGCTGGATGCGATCGCGATGATCGTGATCATTCTGGTGTTCGTGCGCCGCAGCACGTACCGTTTCGACGCCCGGCTCCTGTTCGTCGGCGCGGCATTCATTGCCCAGATCGTGGCGGATCTCGCCTATCTGAAATCCGGTGTCGGGCACACGTTCACGGAGGCAAAGCCGATCTACCCACTGAGCATCTCGGTGCTCATTCTCTTCTTCGCAGCTGCACTGATGGTCCGGTCTCGTCCGGAGCGTCGCGAATACGCGGATCGCAGGTCGTCGCTGCTCGTGCTGGCCACCCCCTACTCGCTCGCCGCGGCCATGACGACCTTCCTGATCGTGCGCATCGTCCAGGAGCGACTCGATACCGGCTTCTGGGCACTCCTGTGGGGAACGATCGCAGTCTCCGTGCTCGTCTTCGTCCGGCAAGGCGTTGCCATCCGTGAGAACAGAAGGCTCGTCGAGCGGCAGCGGGCTGCGCTCGTCTCGTCCATCTCCCATGAGTTGCGCACTCCGCTGACCGCCGTCGTCGGATTCCTGGATCTCGTGATCGATGAGGTGACTCCTCTCGACACGGAAGAACGGGACGAGCTCCTGTTGGTCGTACACCAACAGGCTCGGTACATGGCCCGGATCGTGTCCGATCTCATCTTGCTGGCCAGAGGCAATCTCGACAGTATCGACATCGCGCCGGCGAAGGTCTCTCTGAAGAGTCTCCTGAACTCCGCGATTGCGACGGTGGATTCCGGCGGGTCGTCCGTGACGGTCGAATCGGACGCGAACCTCGAGGTCTTTGTCGATTCGGAACGGTTGCAGCAACTCATCGTCAATCTCGTCTCGAATGCAATTCGTTATGGGAGAGGTCGCGTGAACGTCGTGGCGAAGGCGGCGGGCTCGGCGCTCGTCATCGAGGTCCACGACGATGGGCTCGGGGTGCCCAAGCGGCATGAATTGACCATCTGGGAGCGTTTCGAGAGAGGTGCTCATCGTCTCGACGGGACGCGGCCCGGATCGGGCATCGGGCTGGCGGTCGTGCGTGTCGTTGCCGAGGCGCACGGAGGGACTGCCGACTATCGACGTTCGGAACGTCTCGGCGGCTCGTGTTTCTTTGTGACCTTGCCGCGCAGGATCGTCGAAACCAGTCGAGAGAAGCTCGACGGTTCGGTTCGATCGGCGAGCTGAGTTCATGTCTGTCGGCGTGTATGCGGTTCGTCCGGCGGAGAGCGTCGGGGGAGGCGATGGGGAGGCGATCGGGGCGCGGATGGTCGGGACATCTCGACTCGCCTCGAACTCGTCGATCGGCACGACCCTGAGACGGGTTTCTCGACGGTGGAGCGGCTCGCCGGCCGGCGTGCGGCGACCATCGTCGGAGGCGGAGGTGCCCGTCGGTGTACGCCCCGTGCGGTGGGCGGTCTCTCCGCCATGCCTGGTCGAAGACGTGCGTGTCCGAGGATTCGATCTCCGTGAGAGTGCTTACGAGTAGGGGCTTTCGACCCTTTCGATTGGGACTTTTGCAGCTCGTGCCAGCTCATACAGCAAGGTAGTATGCAGGGTATGCAGAATATGCAGAGTGATGTACGAAAGGCAGGACGCGGTTGGCCGGCATGTTGACGTCCAAAGAGTTACAGGAGTTGCTCCAGGTGGATCGCTCGACGATCTACCGCATGGCCGAAGCCGGGTCGCTTCCTGCGGTCAAGGTGGGACGGCAGTGGCGGTTTCCCGAGGCAGCCATCGAACGCTGGCTCGCATCCGGACACGACGGGAGCGCCCCGTCGCGTGCAGCCGAGGCCGATGAGGGATTCGATCTGGCACCCACCTCATGTATCCAGCCGATCATCGACCTGCTCGCCGACATGCTGGGGGTGATGCTCGTCGTCACCGACATGCAGGGCGTCCCGATCACCGACGTGTCCAACCCGTGCGGGCTGTTCAACGCCGTCGCACAGATACCCGGCGGAACCGCCGAATGTGTCGCGGGATGGCAGGATCTCGCCGGATCATCCGACCTCGAGCCTCGCTTCACCGGAAGCCATCTCGGCCTCATGTGTGCACGCTCATTCATTCGGGTGGGTACCGAACTGAAGGCGATGGTGATCGCGGGCGGTATCGCTCCAGGTGTCTGGCCGCCGAGTGACACGGAGTTGGAGTCGATGGCGCAGAGTTTCGGCGCGGATTCGGCGGACCTCGCCACCCACGTGGATGAGGTGTACGAGCTCGACGCGAACGCCCGGCAGAGAGTGTTGGAGGCACTGCCGCGTGTTGCGGCATTGATTTCCGAGATTACGACGGAGTTCCGGTCGTTGCGAGGCAGGCTCGAGGCGATTGCCGCCCTCATCGAACGATAGACAAGGAGCTGAGCGAATGAGGAAACTGTTGGTCCTGGGCGCAGGCACTGCCGGCACCATGGTGGTGAACAAGATGAGCCACCATCTCGATCCCGACGAATGGCAGATCACGATCGTGGACCAGGACGAGACGCACTACTACCAGCCGGGGTTTCTGTTCATCCCGTTCGGGATGTATGGGCGCAACGACGTCATCAAGGCCAAGCGAGACTACATCCCGACCGGTGTCGAGATGATCGTCTCGGAGATCGATGTGATCGACCCGGACAACAACCAGGTCAAACTCGTCAAGGGAGATCGCCGGCTGGACTACGACTACCTGGTCATTGCCACCGGGACGCATCCGAGGCTGGACCAGACGCCCGGGCTTCTCGACGAAGAGAAACTTCCGGAGAACATTCACACCTTCTACACCCTCGAGGGAGCCGTGAACCTCGCCAAGTACCTGCGGTCCTGGGAAGGCGGACGGCTGGTGCTCAACATCATGGAGTTCCCGTTCAAGTGCCCGGTCGCTCCGCTGGAGTTCATCTTCCTTGCCGACTGGTGGTTCACCGAGCAGGGGATCCGCGACAAGGTGGATCTGACCTTCGTGACCCCGCTTCCTGGGGCGTTCACGAAGCCGATCGCCTCTCGAGCGCTTGGCGGGATGCTGGAAGAGAAGAAGATCGCCCTGGTTCCGGACTTCATGCCGGAGCGGGTCGATGCGGACCGCAACACCCTCGTCGCGTTCGACGAGGAGGAGGTCGCATACGATCTGCTCGTCACCGTGCCGGTCAGTATGGGTGCCGACGTGATCGGACGATCGGGACTGGGAGATGAACTGAACCACGTTCCGGTCGACAAGGAGACGTTCGTTTCCAAGAAGTACGACAACATCTTCGCTCTGGGCGACGCTGCAGCGCTGCCGACGTCCAAGGCGGGATCGGTTGCGCACTTCGCCGTCGATATCTGGACCGAGAACTTCCTTCGGTACATCGACGGCCTTCCCATGCTCGAGAGATTCGACGGTCACGCGAACTGTTTCATCGAGTCGGGCTTCGGCAAGGGGCTCCTGATCGACTTCAACTATGACACCGAGCCACTTCCGGGTAAGTACCCGCTTCCCGGCTTGGGCCCGTTCTCGCTGCTGCAGGAATCCGAGATGAACCACTGGGGCAAGATGATGTTCCGGTGGATGTACTGGAACGTGCTCCTCAAGGGCAAGGAAATGCCGGTCACCTCCTACATGACGATGGCAGGGAAGTGGAGCTGAGATGAGTACCACGACCGACGACGTCGCCGAGCTGAGTCACAAGATCGACCAGCTCACCGCTCAGGTGCAGTTCCTCACCGAGGAGGCGCTCCTCGCGAGGGAGCGTCGCCAGGAACGCGACGAACTCATGGCCGACGTGACGCCGCTTGCCGGCGAGGCATATCGGTATGCAGTGCGTCAGCTCGAGCAGATAGATCGATACGTGACGCTCGACGACATGACCCATCTGGTCAAGAAGCTGTTGCGGAACGTCAAGAATCTCGAAGAGCTCCTCGACAGGATGGACAGTATCAAGGAGTTCATCGAGGACGCGACTCCCTTGACGCAGAGCGGAGTCATCAGCTTGATGGACGCGTTGCAGGACCTCGAGCACCGCGGCTACTTCGGGTTCATCCGAAGCGGTGGACAGGTGCTGGACAACATCGTCACGAGTTTCACGGAGGAGGATGTGCGCGCACTGGGCGACAACATCGTGCTGATCCTTCAGACGGTGCGCGAGATGACTCAGCCGGAAGTGATGACGATGCTGCAGGATACGGCGAGGACGGTCCGCGAAGAAGAAGTTCCCGAAGACATCACGTGGCGGGCGTTGGTTCGCCAGATGCGTGACCCGGCGACCAAGAAGGGTCTGGCGAAGCTGATGCTGACCCTTCGGACGATTTCGGGCGAACAGCCGGAAAGACAGTAGTAAAGGAGAAGTCATGGCAACAGAAGTGATTGCCGGCCATGAGATCACCGTCGATGACGAAGGTTTCATGACCGATCCGAGCGAGTGGAGCGAGGTGCTCGCCGAGGCGCTCGCCAAGGAGATCAACATCGACGAACTGACCGAAGATCACTGGAAGGTGATCCGGTTCCTGCGAGCAGACCATGCAGAGACAGGGGAGACGGCGACGATCCGGCGAGTTTCGATACAGACCGGTGTGACGACGAAACAGCTGTACCAGCTCTTCCCGAAAAAGCCTGCCAAGAAGATGGCGTACATCGCCGGCCTTCCAAAGCCGACCGGTTGCGTCTGAAGGGAGTGCACCAATGCCGAAGTTCGATGATGAGACGGACCGTAAGATCAGCATCATCCTGAGTAAGGGGAGCCTGGACTGGGCGACCGCAGCGATGGTGATCGCCAACGCGGCGGTCTCCGAAGGAACCGAACTGCATATCTTCTTCACCTTCTACGGCATGGATGCCGTGCTGAAGAAGAAGATGGATCATCTCAAGGTCACACCGCTCGCGAATCCATCGATGGGAATGCCGAACGCCGTTGCCGCCCTTCCGGGAGTGACGGCGATGGCGACGGCGATGATGAAGAAGATGATGAAGAAGCAGGACGTTCCGGAGCATCGCGACTTCATCCAGATGGTCGCCGACGCAGGTGGTCACCTGCACGTGTGCCGGATGACGTTCGACATGTTCGGATTCAAAGAGGAGGATCTCTACGAAGAGGTGGAAGACGTGCTCAACGCAACCGATTTCCTCGAGCTTGCCGACGGCGGCCAGATCATCTTCATCTGATTGCAGACTGTTGGAGGGGGTCCGCGAGGGCCCCCTCTTTCGTTGTACCCACGCTCGCCGTACTCGGTATGTGGCATTCGGTACCGCAACCGGCATCGCTGCCAGATCGTAGGGCGGGCGTGGCGACCCTCGGCGGCGACCGGAAGACGGCAGAACTCGCTTTGCTCGCCGGGGGGAGCAGTGTTCGCCCTGCTCGGTGGGGGAGGGCTTTGACGAGCGTCGGGGAGGTGTCCACGAGATCTTGGCCGAGGGCGGCGGGTGGCCCGCCGATCCGCGCGCCTAGGAGCGGGAGCCGTCTTCGTGCTCGACGGGAGGGACGAGGATGACGGGGACGTGGGTCTGTTCCATGACTTCGGCCGAGACGGAGCGCCATGCACCGTCGCTGAACAACCTGCGGGTCACTCCGAGGAGGACGAGGTCGGCTCCGATGGTGTCCGCCGTATGGCAGATCACCTTCGCGGGGTTGGATCCCTCCAGGAAGAGCTTCTTCGGAAGCAGGCCCCTTGCGATCAGTGCAGCCAGGACGGGAGCGGCAAGGCGCTCGCCACGTTCCTCCACATAGCGGGCGGTTCGTGCCTGTTCGCTCTCGCTGTCAGGGGGGAACTCGGTGAGTGGATGCCACAGTTCGAGCTCCAGAGTGTCGAGGAACTCCTGGGGGGCAGGGACGACCGTGAGTACGGAGACGTCCCCCGTCGTACCCGCGAGGCGCAGAGTCAGGTCCGCGACGGGGCCCGGAGGGAGGACACCCGTGGTGGCTATCAGCACGTGCACGCCTCTAGCGTAAACCACTTTCCGACCGCACATCCCGACGGGAGCCTCCCGAGCAACGCATGGCCCACATTTCGACGACCGTGCATCGCCCCCTGTCTCCGCCACGATGTGGCGCGCGACTGCCCTTTGTCACGTCCGAGCCGTCATGCCCGCCCCGCGGTCTCGCAGCGATCTGAGGCTGTGATGCGCAGTGCAAAGCACCGGTGCCGGCATCGCTGGACTCCTACGAGCCCCCGTCGGGTACAGTGCGCGCATGTCCACACCCACTCCCCAGCTGATCAACCAGGTGACGTGGATGATTCCGAACGCTCTGGCCCTCATCGGTGCACGCTCCGGCGAAGAGTGGAATGCCATGACGGCTTCGTGGATCACCCAGGTCTCCATGGAGCCCGTCTCGATAGCCGTGTCCATCGACAAGAAGGCGCTGACACACCGACTCGTCGGCGAGGGTGGGGCCTTCTCCGTGAATCTGTGGTCGCCGGACGACACTCGTGTCTTCGTGAAGTTCTCGAAGCCGGCCACGAAGGACGGGATGCGGCTCAACGGCCTGCCCTTCAGGGAGGGTGTGACCGGCGTACCCGTTTTCGAAGCGTCCGTGGCGTGGCTCGAGGCGGCCGTGATCGATACGATCGATGTGGGCACCCACACGCTGTTCATCGGCGAGCTCGTCGCAGCCGGCAAGGATGCGAGTCACCAGGGGCGAGCGGCATCCATTGGCGACACACGAATGAAGTATGGAGGGGTGCGACGGGGAGGGCACTGAGTTCCCCACTCTCCGTTGCCGGCCGTTCAGATCACAGGGTGCCGGTGGCCGGTACCATACGAAACCGGAGGTGAGGGCATGGACATTCGCGTCGATGGCAAGGTCGCGCTGATCACTGGCGGCAGCAGAGGGATCGGGGAGGCCATCGCCAAGGAGTTTCTTGCCAGTGGCGCCGCAGGAGTCGTGATCACAGGCAGGAAGCAGGCTGGACTCGACCAGGCGCTGGAAGAGATCGATGGAGGCGATCGTGTCATCGCAGTGGCGGGAGGCGCCGACGATGCAGACCATGTCACGCGAGCCGTGCAGCAGACGATTCGTGAGTTCGGCTCTTGTGATGTTCTCGTCAACAACGCGGCGACCAACCCGGTCGCAGGGAACATCACCGATATCGACCTTGGAGCGCTCGACAAGACCTGGTCGGTGAATCAGCGCGGTCCACTCATGTTCGCGCGAGAGACCTGGCGGCAGTGGATGCGCGAACACGGTGGCTCGATCGTCAACATTGCATCGGTCGGGGGGCTCATGCCCGGGCCGCTGCTCGGAGCGTACAACGTGTCCAAGGCGGCGCTCATCTTCATGACGCGACAACTCGCTTTTGAGATGGCTCCCGGCGTGCGGGTGAACGCCGTCGCGCCGGGTATCGTGAAGACCAGGTTCTCACGGCTTCTCTGGGAGATGAACGAGGAGGCCGCCGGCGGGCTCCATCCACTGAAATGCCTCGGAGAGGTGGAAGACGTGGCCGCGGCGGTCCTGTTCCTCGCATCGGACACCGCTTCGTGGATCACCGCGGTGACCATTCCGATCGACGGCGGGATGACCGGAGCGAGACCTGGTATCGGGTAGCGAGGGTATCCGGTACCCATTCGGCTTCACTCGGGTGGGTACCCGGGACGTCCGGTTTCGATCCAGTCGCTGAAAGCGGCATCTGTCCCGACGTCACACGCGGCGTCGACCGACATCAGGTAGCGATGACGGAGGAGGTCGCAGTAGGCCTGGATGGCATCGTGGACTTCCGGAAGGTCCCGAAGACGCTGCAGCGTGGGTTCGAAAGCGTCGATCCGCCACTGGACGGCTGCGAGGGGAGGGGAGAGTTCGAACTTGACCGCGTGGTAGTACAGGTCATCGAGGATCTGACGGGCCTGGCGTTCCCCCGCTTCGACTCCGGTCAGCTCTTTGAGCTTGTTGGCGTGGAAGGTGCGCCCTCCTACCCGGGTCCGCACCTCGAGTCGGTCACCTGTGGAGGCGACGGAGACTTCCTCCACGTGGAAGCCGAGATCGTTGATCCGGTTGATTCGCTCCGCGATCTTGTAGCGCTCGTCGGGTCCCACGACCCACACTGCCGAGAGTTCGTCCCAGAGGGCGCGATACCGGTCGGCGATATCCTCTCCGAGGGAGAGGTCGGCGTAGTCGAGAGGTACCCCTCGTTCGGCGGCGATGTCGGCCATCCCGCCGGCAACGTTCTCGGTCATGATCGCCAGATCTTCTTCACGCCGCCCGTCGGTCAAGGTGGGGAGAATGGACGCGGTTTCCGCATCCACCATGCGGGTATCAAGACCATCCGCATCCCAGCGATACAGGGTGTTCGAAAGGGAGCAATCACCCCAGAAGCATCCCGCAAGGTGCAGTTGCACGAGGAGCGAGGCGAACGCATCGAGCATCTGGTTGCGACGGGCGCCGAATCCGGGTCCTTGCAGGAGCTCCCGATATGAAAACGAGTAGTCGAGATAGCGGGTGATGAGTGCTGCCGAGGGCTCTGCGGCGGCATCGTCTGCCCTCCCGGTCACCAGCCCGATCGCGGTGACGGCCGGTGCATGGAGATCTTCCAGGGTGCGCAGCGCCTCGTACTCACGACGGGCTGCGTCGGTCGGGAGCTCCTTGATCGCATAGATGCCGAGGCGATAGGCCACGAATCGGACCTCGTGTCGGGAGATTCCACGGGGGAGGTCGACGAGTCTCTCCGTGGTCCACGTGCTCAAGGGCCGATCCCAGGACAAGTCCAGGAAATCCGGGTGGCCGGGACGAATCGTGAGGTCGGGCATGGGGTGAACGCTAGTACCACCTCTCCGGATGCCGTTCGCAGTCTCCTCCTATCCTCGGTTGCACGCAGTTGCCCATCAGGGTCGAACTGGAACGGGGTGAGCGGCCGGGGCCGATCCGGGGATGGGGAACCCACCGAGTTGGCCGTCACTCTGCTGCGCGAGGCGTGCCCGTGTGCCGTATGCGAGGGAGCGGCCGGCGGTTGGCAGAATCGTTCGGTCACGATCGCGAACATCGAGGAATCCGGGGCGCACGGACTGCGTCTGGTGCTCGCACCCGACGGTCATCAGGCGTCTGTCGAGTGATGCCGGTACGAGGCGCTTCGTATTCCGTATGCGGCCTCGGGTCGATGCGAGACCGCGGGGCGGGTGCGGGGGCTCTCGGTCCCCCGGCGAGCGAAGCGACCGATTGGGGGAGAAGAGCGAAGTCCGAAAGGGGGAGTACGGCGAACCGAGGGGCGCTCAGGCGGCGAAGACGAGTTGATCTTTCAGCATTGCCGCGACGACGGCCGGATCGAACTGGGCGCCTGCGTGAAGCTTGAGTTCGCCCAACGCGATCTCTGCGGAGAGTGCCGGCTGGTAGGGCCGCTCACTGGTGATGGCGTCGAAGGCGTCGGCGACGAAGAGGATGCGGGAGAGATGGGGAATGGCGGTTCCCGAGAGGCCGTATGGGTAGCCGCCACCATCGAAGCGTTCATGGTGGAACAGGACCGCCGTGGCGATGTCGGGGTGGACGAGTCCGTCGAGGAGGGAGAATCCTTCTGCCGGGTGGCGGCGCATCTCGTCCCACTCTCGGTCGGCGAGCGGGCCGGGCTTGTTGACGAGCTTGCTGTCGATGCGGATCTTGCCGATATCGTGTAGATGGGCCGTCATGTGCAGCCGTCGCAGTTGTTCGGCGTCGAGGCCGAGTCGGGTCCCGAGTGTCGTCGCGATACGGGCAACCCGCGTCCCATGGTCCGCCAGCCACGTTTCCTGCTGCGAGATGAGGTCCGTGAACGTCTCGATGGTGTTCATAACGCCTTCCAACTCCCACCACGGTGCGTAGTTTGCCACGCGCGGAGGGTGATGTCACGCGAAATAGGCCGAAGGGCCTACAGGCATCCTCTGGTCCCACGGGGGTACAGGGCCCGGAGTGAGCAAGAATGTGGGCATGGACATTGCGGTGAATCTCGTGCAGGCATACCTTCGCGTCAACGGCTATCTGACGATCACCGAGTTCGAAGTGCAGCGCAGGCGCAGCGATGGCACGTATGAGACCGCGACGGACGTCGATATCATCGCGCTTCGCCTTCCGGGGCAGGTGTATCAGGGTGATCCCCACGAAGACACCGATTGCCAGATGCTGCTCATTCGCGACGAGGAGCTGCGCCTGGGACCGGAGGTCATCGATGTGATTCTCGGTGAGGTGAAGGAGGGGCAGGCCGAGTTCAACCCCGGACTGAAGCGACACGAGGTGTTGCACTCCGTACTCCGGCGCCTCGACTGGCTCTACACGTCACCACTCGACGAGGTCGTCGATGCCGTGCACCGCCATGGCCTGTCGGAGACTCCGGCAAGGGGCGGCGGTACCGTCCGAACGCGACTCGTCGCGTTCGGACGCAGTCAGAAGACCGATCTGCACACCATCTCGTTGACTCATGTCGTCGAGACGATGCTCGACTACCTGCATCAGTTCGAAGACGTTCTGCGGCCGGCGACCTACAAGAACCCCGCGCCGGCACTGCTCAATCTGCTCGTGAAGACGGGCTTCGTGATCGGCAAGAAGGACTGACAGGCTCAGGAGCCCTGTCGATCGTCCATGATCGCTTCGACGGCCTCGCGATGCTCTTGCGTGTGGTGGGCGATCGCCTGGAAGGCGGCCGTCATATCGAGGAATGCATCGAAGTCGGTGTTCCTGGCATGTCGCAAGAGACGTTTGGTGAGCCGAACGGCATGGGGAGGCTTGGCCGTGATGGTGTGGGCGAGGTCGTCGACCCGTTCCATGAGGTGATCCGTCTCCGTCAGCTCGAGCACGAGGCCGAGAGCGAGTGCCTCGTCGGCCTCGACGAGTCTGCCGGTGAAGATGAGCTCGGTGGCGCGTTGCCATCCGACGATACGGGGGAGGATCCAGGCACCGCCGTCACCCGGCACGAGGCCAAGGTTGACGGCAGGTTGTCCCAGGCGTGCGGCACGGGAGGCGATTCTCAGGTCGCAGATGAGGGCGAGATCACAGCCTCCTCCGACGGCGGGGCCGTTGATTGCAGCGATGGTCACCAGATCGAGAGATGCGACCGTGCGCATGAGCCGGAGGACGCTCGTCCTGTAGGACTCCGCGATGCGTCGTGCAGATCCCTCGAAGATCCCCTCACCGGCCTGCATGTCCTTCAGATTGCCACCGGCGCTGAAGGCGCTGCCTGCACCGGTGAGGATGAGCACCGACAGACCGGAATCGTCCTTGATCGTGTCGAGGGACGTGAGGAGACCTTCCAGGACGCCCGTTCCGGTCAAGGCGTTGCGCACGGAGGGGCGGTTCATCGTAAGCGTGGCGATGCGGCCTTCGACCGAGAGCAGCGTTGCGCCGCTCATCCGGAAGCCTTGCCTGCGGCGGCGACGAATGCGGCTGCGCGGTCGGGATCGACGGGATTCGTCGTACGGCCATCGACCTCGATTGCCGTCCCGACGATCACCCCGTCGGCGTGCTGCAGGATCCGCTCGATCGTGTCGATGCTCGCTCCGGACCCGACGAAGACGGGAAGCCTCGGGCAGGCTGTCCTCACCTCGTCGATGATGGCGATCTCGGTCGGCTTTCCCGTTCCGGTGCCGGAGACGACGATCGCGTCGGCGCCACCGCGCTCACAGAGGTCCTCCGTCGCCTGAGCGAGCGTGAGACCGGCGGGCGGAACGGCATGTTTGACGAACACGTCGGCGAGAATCTCGATATCCGGGCCAAGCGACGATCGCAGGCGCGAGAGCTCCGCAGCCCGGCCCCCGAGCACACCCTGATCGGTGAACATCGTGCCGGTCAGGACGTTGACACGAATGAACGATGCGTCGCATGCCGCGGCAATCGAGAGTGCGCTCAGCGCGTCGTTCCGGAGTACGTTGACCCCGACGGGGATGGACGTCGCGGCGATGACGGCGCTGATCGTCCGGGCCATGGCCGCGACGGTTGCCGGGGGAACGGCATCGGCAAAGAAAGGAGCGTCACCGAAGTTCTCGACGAGGACGGCGTCGAATCCGGCTCGTTCGAGTGCGACGGCGTCGTCGATGGCGCGCTGGACGACCGAGCGCATGTTGTCGGCGAAACGGGGGGCTCCCACCAGGGCGCCGAGATGCACCATGCCGATGAGCGGACCCGGCATCAAACGGCGGTGCTGGCAATCAGGAGGGCAAGCTCGGCTGTCTCGCCCTCCGCGGAGAGCGACGTCTCCGAGGCAGGGATGCGCCGCACCGCGACGCGGCACCATTCACCTGCGGAGCCTTTGATGCGCTGGCCGGAGTCCTCGGGGCCGTAGACCCATTTGGCGTAGCCGGGGCCGATCACCTCCACGCGAACCGGTGCGTAGGCATGGCCGGCTCTCTTGAATGCATGCGGGAGGGTTCGCCAGGCGAGCCACGCGATGTGGCGGAGCCTCGGTGTGTCCTCCATCGGAACGTCGGCAACGGTCTGAACGTCGAGTCCGAATGCCCATGCCTCGGCGAGACGCGCCGTCGCGAACGTCTGGGCGGAGACATCGTCGACGAACCAGGGGATTCGCTGGGATCGAGTCATGCGCGAGAGAGCGTCGACGACGCCGGCGCGCGCCCCACGCCACCATTCGATGACATCCTGAGGGCGCATCGAACGCCCGCGATCGATCCCGGAAGTGGCGATCTCGTCGAGTGAAGCGTAGGTCTCGGCCTCGGCCAACGGGGCACGACCCTCCTGAAGCACTCGGAGTGCGAACTCCTCCGAGGACGCGAGAAACGCGACGATATCCTGGATGGACCAGTTGTTGGTCGGGGTCTTCCGTTTCCAATCGCGTATAGCGATCTTCTGCAACAACTGATCGAGTGCCTGTTCTTCGGCAACCAAGTCTGAAAGGATCTCACGCACAATCCCACAGGATAGTGCAATCAGAGGGGCCCGAGACGCCCTGGCCTCACATCGTTTGTTCGTGTCCCGTCTCCGGAATCCCGCGCGGACACGTGGGAAGAACCCGCTCGAGGGACGATCGATCCGGCAGTTCCGTGATCAGATGTTGAAGGTCGGTGGCGGATGCACGACCGGGCGCGGTTCGACGAGTTCGTTCAAGGCGTCGACAAACTGGCGGAGGCGCCCGTAGGAGCGTCTGGTGAAATGCAGGGCCACGCGGCTCGCATCGATGGAATCGCCGTCCTTGACCTCTGCCGGTGTGGCTTCGATGACTTCGATGGCGCCTTTGGCGACGATGTCGGAGAATTCCTCGTTGAGCCGCGCGAGGTCCTCGGCGCTCGGTGCCTGGTGGAGGCGGATGATGAGCAGGCCGTCGACGTAACGCTGCGACTGGTAGTTGGCGTAGAAATGGCAGATCTCGTCAACCGCGTTCTCCACGCTGCTCGTCGTCTTGTAGATGCTGAGGTCGTCGGGTGAGATCAGACCCTTGCCCAGGAGATCCTCTCGAACGAACTGGTTGAACGTCTCCCAGTAGCCGGTTCCCTCGGCTTCGAGGAGCACGATCGGGTGCAGGTCGCTCTTGCCGGTCTGGACCAGCGTCAGCAGTTCGAACGTCTCGTCCATGGTTCCGAATCCTCCGGGGAACAGGGCGAAGGCGTGTGACTCCTTGATGAATCCGACCTTGCGGGTAAAGAAGTACTTGAAGTTGATGATGCGTTCCGTGTCCAGATAAGGATTCGCGGAGTCTTCGAACGGGAGCCGGATGTTGACACCGAACGAGTGATCCGCCCCCGCACCCTCGTTGCCCGCCTGCATGATCCCCGGTCCGGCACCGGTCACGACCATCCAGCCACGTTCATGCACCATCGTGCGGGCGAAGTCGTAGGCGAGCTGATAGTTCGGTTCGCCCTTACCGGTCCTTGCCGATCCGAAGACGGTCACCTTCGGGATGTCGCGATATCGGGAGAACACGAGTGTCGAGTACCGCATCTCCTTGACGGCCGCGTTGATGAGCTTGACATCGCCCCGGTCTGCACGGTCGTGATACAGCTTGATCGCCGACACGATCAGTTCCCTCACCAGGTCCTCGTGTGCACCGTCGCCGGCAGCTTCGAGAAGCTCATCGATCATCCTGGCAAGCTTGTCCTGTCCGGTGGAGTAGGGCCGCATCGGCAGAGGGTACCGCAGGAAGCCGTGTAGGGCTTTCATGGGGGAGCGCGACGGGCCGAGTGCGGCGAGGCGCGGCCGTGTGCTGCATCGAGGGAGCACGGCAAGGTGCCGCCCTCGCGTTGCGGGCGATACCCAGTTCAGCCTTCTCCTGACGGGCCGTCAACCGGGTCGGTCGTTCTCGAATGGTGGTTCGGGCGGTCCCTTGCGCACAACGGCACTCCAGACGGTCTCATAATGATCCCGGTCGTACGGATCGACATGGGGAAGCACGAAGTCCTGCCATGCCCGGCGCAAGGGATCGTCGGCCTCCGCGAACACGGCCAATCCGGTCGGCACCCGGTCGAGGACGGTCCGTAGGCTCATCGGTGTCTCGACCCTGGTGCCGGCATCCCTTGCCTGAAAGGACTCGTTGACCTCCACGGCCAGCCGGGCGATTGCATCGACGAACACCGTCTTCAACGTCGGGTATCGCCTCCGCAGCATCTCTTGGAGCTGTTCCCCGCTGGGAAATTCCTTCTCCCAGATGACCCATCGGTCTGCAAAAGCCTTGTTGAGGGTCTGGGTTCCTGCGTAGTCCCTCAGGTCGGTCGGGTTCATCGTCCCAAACAGGCGGACATCGTCGCGGAGGCGCACGGTGTCTCCGTTCGGCAGGTCGAGACTCTGGTAGCGGTCGAGCAGACCATGGAGGGCGAAGAGCGTCTCCGCACCGGCCGCGTTGAGTTCCGACAGGTTGACGAGTGCAGGTCCCCGCAGCGCCCTGGTGATGTCCCCATCCTCCCAGCGACTCTCCGTGCCACCCTTGCCGTCACCGTGCAACTGGGTCGATCCGATCAGCGTGACGTCTCTCACTTCGCCGGTGAGGGGAATCCGGTAGTAGGGGAGGCGAAGCAGCGCTGCGAACTGTTCGATGTCGTGATCCTTGCCGGTGCCCATGTGGCCGCGGACGGCAACGTGGAGGGGGACGAATGCGGGCCCTGTGGAGCGACGCACCCGTTCGATGGCGGCAAAACGGTACAACATGCCCAGATCCACGTAGTACGGGTCGGGTTCCGGAATCTTTCCGACGCGTTGGGCACGGTCGAAGAAGCCTTCAGGAACTTCGAAGACTTCGAGACGAATCGGTCTGCCCTCTCCTGTCGGGTCGGTGAACGTAACGGTGTCAGCCACGAGTCGGCTCCTTGGGTTCTGCTCTTGCTGCTCGACCCCACCAGGTGTCGACACCCCAGAGGGCGAGGCTCCGGCGCAACGCTCCGCGTACGCCGTCGACCATGGCGCGGGTCAGTTCTTCGGGTTGTTCCGCTATCTCGAAACGGCCGTAGGTGTCTTGCACCGTAGCGTCACCGATTCCGATGCCGAGAACGGTCGTGCCGGTCCGCTCGATGTCTCGAGCAGTCGCGGCGAGGGCGGAGGCGGAACCCCGTGTCAATCCATCGGACAGCACGACGAGCACTCGGACGTTGCTGCGCCGTCGAGCCATCCGCTCGGCGGCGTGCACGAGGTTGTATTCGTCGACGTTCGCCGCCTTGTCGAACAGGGAGACGGGCGGGGCCCCGGCCTCGTCGCGTCGGGCGGACGCCGCCGCCTTCGCCGGTTCCATGGCCGCCCAGAACAACCCTGCAAGAAGGTCCTCTGCGCCGCGCCATGAGTCGTCGAAGGTCTTGATCAGATAGTGGTTGATCGTGTTCGTGAGCCGCTGGGCGTCGGTGCCTCTGGACTGTCGCAGCCCTCCCATCGTTCGGCGGCGACGCTGTGTGAACGATCGCTCGGTATCGTCCGCCCTGGCCGCGAAGGAACGGTTGAAGAGAGCGACTTCGAACTCGACCTGTAGCTCGTCTGCGAGGTGCGCGAGGGTCCACGCGCCGAGGGTGGCTGCGGCCATCGGCCAGTGTCCGGACCGCTGCAGCATCGATGCCGATCCGTCGATGAGCAGACTCACCGAATACGCCCTGCGGGTCGGCAGGTCCCGTCGCTCGTACATGCGCCGATACAAGCCGGCGCCGAGGAACAGAGCGGCATACGGTGAAAGGTCGCCGGCGTCGTACCCGGCTCTGAGGCCGCGCCGCTGATTGGCGACGAAGAGGGGGTGCAACTCTCCGGAAACGTGGTGTTGTGCCACCGACCAGCGGCGAGCGGCATCCGCCATGGCGGCACGCCCTTGCGTTGCGAACGAGCGAAAGCGGGCGGGGAATGAGGACACGACCAGCTTGCCCTTCTGGCCGGTGGGCAGATAGATCGTCGGGGCCTGGCTGACGCGCAACAACTGGTCGGTCGATGCCTCGCCGGCCAGCTGGGAGGGAGCCTTGCGGCCGGAGGCTCCCGACCGTGCCTCGGCGGCGTCCCTTGTGCTTTGATAGCCGTCCGCGTCCTGGACGACGGGGGAGTGGAGCCGGACTTCGTCGACCCCTTCGCGGATGGTGTCCGCGTCCGACCTGGTGTGGTTTGCTCCCGCGGTCGACAGCAGCCGATGCCGCCGGGCGATCTCCACGAGTTTGGTGGTGAGATCGGCGACTTCCCAGGGGTCCCGAGCATCGCCGACCTCGTCGAGGAGATGTTCCGCCTCGGCGACGGCGGCGGTTGCGTTCGGATGCAGGCCGCGCGCGTTCACGACGTATCCGCCGGCTTTGAGAAAGCACAAGAGGGCGAACTGCGCGAGGGGCCCGGACGTTTCGAGCGCAGGTCGGTGTGCGGCGTGATACAGGTCCGCCAGCACCGACAGGGCACCCGGATACCGGCCGAGGTTCGTCTTCTCCTGTCGGGCATCCTCGAGAACGAAGAACAGTGCCTCCGTCTCGGGACGCCCGGCGAGCACCGTGAGGAGGTCGACCGGCTCGTCTCCATAGTCGAGACCCCACGAGTCGGGGACTCGGCGTTGCTCGGTCAGGTCCGTTGCGATGAGGTGTACGACCTCGTGGAGCGCCGAGGCGAGCGCCACCTCCCGAGCGGTCACCGGAGCGTTGCGCGCGTACGCGGCCTGGAAGGTGGCCGGGTTGAGGACGATCTCGTCGGCGCTCGCGGATGGGTTAGGGCCGAGCAGTACATGCAACTCGTCGTTTCCGGTCAGCGATCGGGCGAGTCGAGTGACGGCGGGCGCGACCGACTGATAGCGTGCAACGACGGACTCGATGGCGTACTCGTCCGCCGGAAGGATGGTGTTGAGGGTGGTTCGGCGCTGTGCCACAGCCGATCATTGTCTCATCAGCCGAGCAGAATCGCCACTACGGAGAGCAAGACGGCCACGGCTGCAGCCGCAATCGCCACCGCAGACCGTGTACTGGCCGTTTCACGTCGCATTCCAATCTTCTGCCAGCCCCACACGATGACCAGACCGGCGATGAGCCCTCCCACGTGCGCCTGCCATGCCACACCGGGGAGGATGAATGGGAGGAGCATGTTGATGCCAAGCAGCACGATGAGCTGCCGGAAGAGTCGCTTGCCCGCGGGCGTGTGTCGCACACGGTATGAAGCGGCGATCCATGCACCGAACAGTCCGAAGATTGCGCCGGACGCACCGATCGCGACTCCTGCGGGGACCATGATCAGGAAGAACGCCGACCCCCAGAGCAGTGAGGCGCCGTAGAGGGCGGCGAACGAAACCGAACCGACCCGTCGCTCGATCTGCGGACCGAAGAGCCAGAGTGCGTACATGTTGAAGAAGATGTGCATGATTCCACCGTGCAGGAACGCACCGGTGACGAGGCGCCACCATTCGCCGGCATGGATCAACCGGTTGCTCTGTTCGAGCAGGACGAACAGAGAGGGTATGAGGTAGTAGCTCAGGACGAACATGCCGATGTTGATCGCGAGGAGTGCTGCGGTGACCGGTGGCAGCGTCGTCACCGCGGCGCGCCCGTGGATCACTTTCGTGGTGGACCGTGCGCATTCGGGGCACTTTTGTCCTCCCGGGGTGTCCACGGAGCACTCGGGACAGATGGGTCTGCCGCAAGAGGCGCACCGAAGGCGTGTGCGTCGGTTCGGATGGCGATAGCAGACCGGGATCGTGGCTTCGTCTGTCACAAGGGGTCACTGTAGAGGCTTTCAAGGTCTTCTCCACCCAAGGTCCGGGTGATCTGCGAGTCTCCTATCATCGCGCCATGTCTTTCGATCGCACGGTGCTGCCCAACGGGCTGACGGTCATCACGGAGGCGATGACGGAGATTCGGTCTGTCGCAGTGGGAATCTGGGTCGATACGGGGGCCAGGGACGAGCTTGCGGGAGAGCGGGGAGCTTCGCATTTCCTCGAACACCTGCTCTTCAAAGGAACCGATGAACTCGGCTCGCTGGAGATCTCGCGACGGTTCGACGCGATAGGAGCCGAAGCGAACGCGTTCACCTCCAAAGACTCGACCTGTTTCTGGGTCCGACTCCTCGACGAGGACCTCGCCGAGGGCCTCGGGCTCTTGGCACAGATGTTGCAGCGGCCCGCGTTCCGTCCCGGCGACGTGGATTCGGAGCGGGACGTCGTGATCGAGGAGATCAGCATGAGCGACGACGATCCGGGAGACCTCGTCCACGAGCAGTTCTTCCGCGCCGTGTTCTCCGGGCATCCCCTGGAACACCCTGTGCTGGGGTCGAAAGACTCTGTCAGGGCGCTCACCCCCGAGCTGCTCGAACGATACTGGCGCCGTCGATACCGGGCGGGATCCACCGTGCTGGCGGTCGCCGGAAACGTCGATCACCGGCATGTCGTCGATCTCGCAGGGAGGTTCTTCGGAACGTGGGACGGCGGTTCCGTCGCGCATTCGTTGGAAGAAGCGCCTACCGACCCGGGGGTTCGGGTGGTCCGACGCGAGACGGAACAGGTACACGTCGTGCTGGGAGGCCGGGGGCTCGTCAGAGGTGACGAGCGCAGGTACGCGTTCGGGGTGTTGGACTCGGTGCTGGGTGGCACGGCATCGTCGCGGCTCTTCCACACGATTCGTGAGGACCGTGGACTGGCCTACTCGGTGTACAGCTTCCGCGCGGCGTACGCAGATGCCGGGGCCTACGGCGTGTACGCGGGAACCACGCCGCGCAATGTCGGCACGGTGCTCGACCTGCTCAACAGGGAACTCGCGAGCGTCGCACGCGACGGTGTCACCGACGAGGAGCTGGCGCGAGCGAAGGGCGGGATGCGCGGCTCCATGGCGCTCGCCCTCGAAGACCCGAACAGCCGTATGGTACGTCTCGGTCAGGAGGAGATCGGCGGGATGGAGCATCTCTCGGTGGATCAGCGGATTGGCCGGCTGAACGCGATCACGGCCGATGATGTGCACGAGGTGGCCGAAACGGTGTTGACGGGGCCGCGGGCCCTGGGAGTCGTCGGACCGTTGGATGCGGCAGATGTGGAGAGGTTTCTGTGATGCTGAAGGTTGGTGTTTCTGGTGCGGCAGGTCGGATGGGTCGCGCGGTCGCCGCTGCGATCGATGCGGATCCGGAATTGGTCGTTGGTGGCCTGTTCGATCCGGCGGGCGGGGAGGTCGGGGGGATGGCGATCTCGACCGATTCGGACGCGATCGACGGGTGCGACGTCGTCGTCGAGTTCACGAATCCTGCCGTGGTGATGGACAATCTGGCAACCTGGCGGCGGATGGGTGTCCACGCGGTCGTCGGTACGTCAGGCTTGACCGAGGATCGGATCGAAGTGGTGAGAACGTCCTGGGGCGGCGGTCCTCCCAACTGTCTGATCGTGCCCAACTTCTCGATCGGGGCCGTGCTGATGATGCGATTCGCGGAGATGGCTGCGCCGCACTTCGACGCGGCCGAGATCGTCGAGCTGCACCATGATCACAAGGCAGATGCCCCATCGGGGACTGCTGTCGCCACGGCGTCACGAATTGCCGGAGCGAACCCCGAGCAGCGACGCGCCGTAGAGTCGAGTGAACTCGTACCCGGTGCCAGAGGCGCCTCGATCGCGGGTGTCCGCGTGCATGCGGTTCGGCTCCCTGGGCTGCTCGCCCACCAAGAGGTGCTGTTCGGCACCGCGGGCGAGGTGTTGCGAATCCGTCACGACACGACCGACAGGTCTTCGTTCCTGCCGGGCGTGCTGCTCGCGATCCGCAGGATCGGTGAGTTGCCAGGGGTCACGGTTGGCCTCGACGCACTCCTCTGAACCATCCTGAACCGTTCTCGTGACGTTTGACGGCAATTAACCGGACGAGACGTCACAAGAATGGATGATGGCGTCCTCGAGGGGTCGTTCGCCGCGCAGCGGTGTGGCCGCGATGGCGTCGACGACGTCCATGCCTCCGGTCACCTTGCCAAAGATCGTGTAGGCGTGGGGGAGCCCCACGTCTTTGAGGCAGACGAAGAACTGGGATCCGTTCGTGTTGGGGCCGGAGTTTGCCATCGCCACGGTGCCCCGTGTGTAGCTTCTCGGGTGATCGAGTTCGTCCCGGAAGCGATAGCCGGGACCTCCGCGGCCGGTGCCGGTCGGGTCGCCTCCCTGGATGACGAAGCCGGGCACGACACGGTGGAAGATCGTGCTGTCGAAGAAGCATTCCTCTGCGAGGAACATGAAGTTGTTGACGGCTTGTGGGGCTTCCTCGGCGAAGAGCTCGATCTCGATATCGCCATGGTTCGTGTGCACCGTCGCCGTGTGCGTCTTCGACAGGTCGATCGTGATCTCCGGCGGGCTGGAGTATTGCTTGGACATAGGCACCTCGTTGGGAAGGCGCCAGGGTACCGTGCGGACGGCACAATCGGCGTTCCCGGGAGTAACCTCAGATCGACTGGAGGTGGTGGTGTTACGAAGGCCGTTGATAGCCCTCTTGTTCCTTTCGGCCGCCTGCGCCGGGATGCCGGGGGCATCCACGACCTCATCGACCCCGGTCGCGTCGACGGCCGTTGCGGCGCCGATGAGCAGCACGACGAACGCGACCGTCACGACTTCGACGGAGGCTCCGACTACCGCTGCGACCACTTCGACCGTCGTCACGACCACTTCGACCGTTGTCACGACCACTTCGACCGTCGTCACGACCACTTCGACCGTCCCGACGATGCCCCTCGTGACCGGCCCGAACGTTCCTCAGGCCCGTGCCGGCACCGAGATCCCTTGGGACGAGGTCGGAGACGGCTGGCACGTCGTTCTCTACAACGCATCGCGGGCAAACCCGATCGGCCCCGAGGATGTCGAGGAACGCTCTGTCCTTGCCTACATGGTGTCCCCCGACGCGACGCTGTACCAGGCTGTCGTGTGGGCGCCGGGCACAGGTCCCGATACGATCGCGGACCTGGCGGGAACGCATCTGCTGGTGATCGGAAGCACGGGTGACGGTCCGCTCTACCAGGTCGCCGACCTTCGTGACGGGTCAAAGACGACGATCCGTGTTCCGGGGACCGGACTTCTGGACGGGCCGTGGCCGCCGGTCGGGCTCACGAGGCCCACCGGCAAGAACATGATCGTGTGGGGGAGTGACGGAACGACCGAGTGGCTTGAACGTCGAGCTCTCGACGGCACCGTGCTCGCCCGTGTCTCCGAACGTCCGTACACGGGATGGGCCGGCACGTTCAGTTGGCTGTATGGATACGCCGGTCTGAAGGTTGTCATCGGCCACGGGGGCGAGCTCGCCTCTGTGAGAACGAACGGGGAGCCGCTCCGCACACTGATGGTGCCGGACGACCGGATATGTGAGCCGGTACGGTGGTGGGACGCCGACACGGTGCTCGCGCGGTGTAGCAGCGCCGAGGGTACCTACGGGTATTACTTTCAGCTTTGGCTGATTCCGAGCGACGGCACTCCCGGGGTGGCGCTGACGTCACTGCCACCGAGCCCCGAGGTCGTGGACTTCGGCTATGTGGATGCGTGGCCCGCCGGCGGGCAGACCCTGCTCCAATGGACTGGCGACTGCGGAGCCTCCAACGTCCAGATCCTGCAGCCGGACGGGACGGGAATCGGACTGGAAACACCCTGGATGGAAGGTATCGACGGGTATCGATTGGTGGACGTCGTCGGCGGCATCGCGACCATCCAGACGTGGCGCGGATGTGACGCGTGGGAGGGGTCGCTCGACGCGATCGGACTCGACGGTGCGCTCATACGTCACCTCGTACCCATCGTCGGTGACGCTCGCGGCGTCATCGATTCCGCAGGGCCGGCGACCGTGTACCCCTGAGCCGGTGCAGCCTCAGAACAGCGCGCTGGCCAACTTCCGGCGGTACTCGCCTGTCAGCGGATCATCCGGTCCGAGGACCTCGAAGATATCCAGCATGGCCCTGCGCCCATCCTCGCGAGGTTCCCCTCCGAGGACGACGGCGCGCAGGAGAGCATCCAGCGCCTCTTGCGTGCGTCCTGCTGCGCTCAGCGCGCGGCCAAGGTGCACGAGGAGGACGCCGTTGTCCGGGTCGTCGGCGAGTTTCGCCTCGAGATCGTCGATCGAGGACGTATCCACGCTTTCGATCCGAGCCATGGCTTGCAGACGCTGGACCTTCGATGTCGGAGGCAGGGGGTCCAGGAGCGCGAGTGCTTCTTGTGCGTGGCCCTGGGTCACCAGCAGATCGGCCAGTCCGACCGCCGCCTCCTCATGTGTCGGTTCGACGGCCAGGACTTGACGAAAGAGACGTTCGGCGGTGGCGATGTCGCCGGACGAGGCGGCCGACAGAGCGGTGGCACATGTCTTGTCGGTCTCGGAAGGAATGATGTTGCGAAGCCACGCGCGAATCTGTGACTCGGGGAGCGCGCCTGTGAAACGGTCGACCGCCTCGCCATCCCGGAAGGCGATGACGGTCGGGATCCCCTGCACCTGAAACCGGCCGGCCAGGCTCTGGTTGGTGTCCACGTCCAGTTTCGCCAGCTCGAACCCGCCCTGGTATTCGTCGGCGAGGCGCTCGAGCGTGGGTCCGAGTACGCGGCATGGGCCACACCATGGAGCCCAAAAATCCACGACCACGGGGACCTCTCGGCTTCGCTCGAGGACTTCGCTCGAAAAGTCTGCAGTATCGACGTTCTTGACAAATGCTGTTTCCATGACCCGAGAAGCGTAGTGGCGTGTCGTACGAACGATCTCGATGCCGGACCGTTCGATCGTGCAAGGTTCAGGTGGCGGCCGCTTCCGACCTGGTGCCTCGACGCCAGAGCGACGCCGGCCAAGGCACTAGTGCCTCGACCGGCAACCTTTGCGGTGTTCTGCCGGCCAGGAACGCCGCTCGCTGCGTTCTCCGCCTCGACGCACCTGCCGGTGCGCCTTCGTTGTGCGGCCTTGCGGGCGACGCCCCTGCCTCGGCATCGACACCCCGAACGTTACCGGCCGAGGCACTAGTCTGCAGACAGTGACCGGAGGAGGCACATTGACAGCGCCATTCGGTGAGGTACTCACCGCCATGATCACTCCATTCGACGCCGACGGAAATGTGGATTATCAGCAGGCGTGGAACCTGGCGACACACCTGGTCGAGAACGGCTCGGACGGGCTCGTCGTCACGGGAACGACCGGCGAATCACCGACCTTGACGACGGACGAGAAGGTTGCCTTGTACCGTACGGTGGTCGATGCCGTCGGCGGCAAGGCCGTCGTCGTGGCGGGAGCCGGCACGAACAACACCGCTGCGTCCGTGGATCTCACGATGCGCGCCGCCGATGTCGGCTGTGACGGCGTGATGGCGGTGACACCGTATTACTCGAAACCTTCCCAGGCGGGGCTCGTCTCGCACTTCACGGCGATCGCCGACGCATCGCAACTACCCGTATTGCTGTACAACGTTCCGTCGAGGACAGGTCGGCTGATCGAAGTCCCGACCCTGGTGGAGGCAGCGGCGCACCCTCGGATCGTCGCGGTGAAGGACGCCGTCATGGACATCGACCATACGGCGCAGGCCAGGGCCGCCCTACCCAAGGACTTCTCCATCTACTCCGGCCAGGACAGCTACACGCTGGCCATGATGACGGTCGGGGCGATCGGAGTGGTCTCCGTCGCTTCGCATCTCGCCGGCAAGCAGATCCGGCGGATGGTGTCGGCATTCACGAGTGGCGATATCGACGAGGCGATGCGGCTGAACTACGGAATGCTTCCGCTGTTCTATGCGTGCTTCCTCGAACCGAACCCTGCTCCGGTGAAGACGGCGATGGACAAACTGTGGGGAACGGTGGGAGCACCGAGACTGCCACTCCACGCGGCCTCCGCCGAGACGGTCGCCGCCATCGAAGGAGCGCTCGGGGTGGTGCAGCAGTTGTGAGTGTTCGAGTTACCTTCCTCGGTGGTCTGGGCGAGATCGGTCGCAACTGTGCGGCGATCGAGCACGATGGAAAGATCGCCCTCATCGATTGCGGGCTCATGTTCCCCGAAGAGCATATGCTCGGTGTCGATCTCGTATTCCCCGATTGGGGTTGGCTCGTCGAACGCAAGAGAGATGTCGTCTGTGTCGTGGTCACACACGGTCATGAAGATCACATCGGGGCCCTCGGACAGTTTCTCGGCGAGGTAAACGTGCCGGTATATGGGACCGAGTTCTCAATGGCCCTCGCATCCAAGCGGGTCGAAGAGTCCTTCGTCGACGCCGACCTGCGGCCCGTCGTCGACAACGAATGGGTCGAAGAAGGTCCGTTCCGATTCATGCTCATTCCGGTCTCGCACAGCGTGCCGCAGGGAGCGGGAATCGCCTTCGACACCCCGGAGGGCCTCGTCGTGCACTCGGGAGACTTCAAGCTCGACCCGACGCCCATCGATGGGCGGCCGACCGACCTGCCGGGCTTTGCCGCGCTGGGGAATGACGGTGTGCGGCTGTTGCTGGCAGACAGCACCAACGCGGAGGAGCCGGGATTTGTCCCCTCGGAGACGTCATTGGCGACACCGATTCGCGAGATCGTCCAGCATGCTCCCGGGCGGGTGATCTCCGCCTGCTTTGCCTCCCATGTCCATCGAGTTCAGCAGATCGCGGACGCCGCACTGGCGAGCGGACGCAACGTCGCATTCCTCGGACGTTCGATGCAACGAGTGAGCGGCGTCGCGAGAGATCTCGGGATCCTGCAGATTCCCGAGGACCGAATCATGGACATCGTCGATCTGATCGACCTGCCTCCTCACAAGCAGATGGTGATCTCGACCGGCAGCCAGGGTGAGCCGTTTGCAGCCCTCTCACTCATAGCGTCGGGCCGGCACAAGTTCATCGAACTGGACCCGACCGACACGGTGCTGGTGAGTGCAACACCGATCCCCGGCAACGAGGCGGCCGTGTCACGGGTCATCAGCAGGCTCTGGCGCTCCGGCGCAACCGTATACCACGGTCGAAACTCGCAGGTCCACGTCTCGGGGCACGGTGCACAAGATGAGCTGAAGACCTTCCTCAACGTCGTTCGGCCAAGGTCGTTCGTTCCCGTCCATGGCGAATACCGGCATCTTCGTGCGCACTCGGACCTCGCGAGGCAGATGCGCGTGCCCGAGGTGTTCACCCTCGAAGACGGAGACGCGATCGTTCTCGACGGTGACGAGACGCGAGTCGAGTGGGGGGCGGTCTCCGGGGACTTCGTCTACTTCGACGGTTCGGAGCTTGGCGATGTGGGAGCGTCCGTCATCCGGGACCGCCGGCATCTCGGCGACGACGGAGTCGTGATCGCGATCGTGGGAGTGCGGCACGGAACCGCGGAAGTCACCTATGGGCCCGAGTTGCACAGTCATGGTCTGATGGACGCCCCGGCAGCGTTACTCGCCGAGGTCAGGGATGCCATCATGGCCGAACTCGCTTCCCGAAACGGCTCCTGTGAGGCGGCGGTCGTCAAGAAGGCCATACGAAGCATCGTTCGTCGGATCGTCCGTGAAAAGACCGCGCGCAAGCCCGTGGTGGTGTCGGTCGTCCTCGAAACCTGATTCGATCACCGGGCCTCATCGCGCGGTACGCGCGGGCTTGCGCGCGCAAATGATTGGCCCTGTCCCGTGCCCGGTGTAGAGTCTGCGGCAATATGGCAACCCGGACACCCACCCGCCGGGGAGCGAACGGGCGGAAGCGGGTGTCTCGGAAAAAGAAGCCGGCACCTCGCGCGACGCGCGGCCGCTCGAAGGCGCCGAAACGAATCTCGGTAGCGAAGCGTTTCGCAGCTCTTCGTGGTCGTGTTCGTCACCACCTCGGACGCCAGACCGACGACGTCTGGGGGATGGTGCTGACCGTACTGGCCATCCTGCTCACACTCGCGTTCTTCGGACAGGCCGGTCCTGCGGGGAGATGGACGGTTGCAGCGCTCGAGCTGCTGTTCGGCCTCTGGTCATACGCCGTGCCGGTCGCTCTCGCCGGCCTCGGATTCCTCTTGATTGCGGACGGTCGCAAGTCGCCTTCGGGGCGCATCGCCACAGGGGTCACTCTCGCCTTCGTCGGGACGCTTGCTTTGTTTCACCTCATGACCGGTACGGTCTCGCTGTCCGCGTCGATCGATCTCGTGAAGGAACGCGGCGGCGCCGTCGGATCACTCGTGGCCTTTCCGCTGCGCAGGTTGATCGGTTTCTGGGGCGCGTTCGTCGTGCTGGTCGCGGTCACGGGAGCGGGCCTGCTGATTCTCACCCGCAGCAGCGTTCGTCAGATGTGGCTTGCCGCCGCGGAGATGTTCGGCGCGCTGCGCGCCTGGTCCCGACAGGTCGGTGCCAAACCGAAACGTGTCGCGGTCGTTCGGCAGGTGAAGCCCCAGCCCAAGCATCGGGCCGTTACACAGCAGCCTCCCAAGAAGGCGTCTCGTCCCCCGAAAGCGTTGCGGGCGAAGCCAAAGCCGGGCCCGGGCCAGACTTCCATCCCGTTGCCTCCACCGACTCCCGGGGAGGGCTATCGCAAGCCTCCGTTGGAACTGCTGAACGTCGGGGCCGGGGAAGCCCACAGCCGGCGCGCGTTGGAGGAGACGGCCCGCGAGCTCGAAAACGCCCTCATCCAGCACGGGGTCGACGCTCATCTGACCAAGATCGTTCCCGGGCCGACCGTGACTCGCTACGAGATCGAGCTGGCTCCTGGCGTCAAGGTGGCGAAGGTGACGAGCCTGGCGCACGACATCGCATACGCGTTGGCGACACCCGACGTGCGGCTCCTTGCGCCGATCCCCGGCAAGAGCGCGATCGGCGTCGAGGTACCGAACCGCCGGCGCCGCCTCATCACCCTTGGTGACGTCCTGCGGAGCAGAGAAGCCGAAGAGGACGCCGATCCGCTCACCGTCGGCCTCGGGCTCGACATCTCCGGCAATCCCACGCTGCTTCATCTCGAGGAGCTGCCGCATGTGCTCATCGCCGGCGCCACGGGAGCAGGCAAGTCGTCCTGTATCAACTCGATGGTGACGTCACTGCTGATGCGCACGAACCCCGAAGATGTACGGCTCATCATGGTCGACCCGAAGCGGGTCGAGCTGAGCCAGTACAACGGTGTACCGCATCTGCTGACGAAGGTGATCACGAACCCGAAAAAGGCCGCGGATGCGCTCCAGTGGGTCGTCGCGGAGATGGACCGTCGGTACGATCTCGTCGCGGACGCGCAGGTCCGCGACATCGTCGGTTATCGGGAGAAGTGGGATGCGGATGCCTTGGACAGGGATGCATTCGACCGGTTCCCCTACATCGTCGTGATCGTGGACGAGTTGAACGATCTCATGATGGTGGCCGGCCGTCAGGTGGAGGCGGCAATCGTGAGAATCGCTCAGATGGCGCGGGCTGTCGGCATCCACCTGGTGATTGCCACGCAGCGTCCATCCGTCGACGTGATCACCGGCGTGATCAAGGCGAACATCCCGAGTCGCCTCGCCTTTTCGGTTGCGTCGATGGCCGACAGCAGGGTGATTCTCGATACGGGTGGCGCAGAGAAACTGGTTGGCATGGGCGACATGCTGGTGGCAACGGCGACCCAACCACGGCCCGAGCGAATCCAGGGCGCCTGGGTGAGCGAAGACGAGATCCATGCCGTGGTCAGTTGGGTCAAACAGCAGCAGAAGGCGCGGTACCAGGACCAGGTGATCGAAGCGGTCGCGAGGCAACGGCAGGAGGAGGCCGAGGCGGACGAAGGGGAGGACGCGGCGCTGCTTCGCCAGGCGATGGATCTGGTCGTGCGCTCCCAACTTGGGTCCACCTCGATGTTGCAGCGGAAACTGCGCGTCGGGTTTGCGAGGGCGGGCAGACTCATGGACATTCTCGAACGCAAGGGCGTCGTCGGTCCTTCCGAGGGCTCGAAGGCCAGAGCGGTCCTGATGACGGTCGAAGAGCTCGAGGAACTCCTGGCCGGTGCGGGCAAGCAAGGCTGACATCGCCTTCCCCGGGCAGTGCCGGATCTACCACCGCGATCGTCTCAAACCCTGAGGCCAGGGTCTGGTTGCCACGTCGGCACGGTCGGTTGCATCGCCGTAAGCTGAGGGCACGAGAGCCGATCCAGGAGGAGTCATGCCCGAGCTAACGCAGCGATTTGGGACGCTGGTCGACATCTATTCGCAAGCTGTTCGAAACTTCGGCGATCGTCCGGTGTTCGGAACCAAGATCGGCGACGACTGGCACTGGATCACCTATCACGAGTTCGGTGAGTTGATCGATCAGATGCGAGGCGGGATGGCGAGCCTCGGTGTCGGTCGTGGGGATCGCGTCGCCATCATCAGCAACAATCGTGTCGAGTGGGCGGTGATCGCCGGGGCGACGTACATGCTCGGCGCCACCGTCGTGCCCATGTACGAAACCCAGCTCGACAAGGACTGGAAGTACATCATCGGTGACTGTTCGGCGAAGGTGTTGTTCGTGGCGAACGAAGAGATCGCCGACCGGGTCGAAGCGTTTGGGGACGAGTTCCCGACACTGGAACACATCGTTGTCATCGATGCCGGCCCCGGCCATGAAGGTCTCACCTACGCGGAGCTCCTCGAACGTGGATCCGCCCGGCCTGCACCTGTCGCACAGGTCGACAGAGACGATCTCGCGGACATCATCTACACGTCCGGTACGACGGGAAACCCGAAAGGGGTGCTGCTCACACACGCCAACCTGGCGGACAATGTGAGCGCCGAACTTGCCGTCGTGCCTGTGACCGGAGATGATCGAACCCTCTCGTTCCTCCCCTGGGCGCACAGCTTCGGTCAGACCCTCGAGCTGCATGGAATCTTGGCCGTGGGCGGGTCGATCGGGATTGCCGAGTCGGCGGCGAAGATCGCCGAGAACCTGATGGAGGTGAAGCCCACGCTCTTGATCGCCGTTCCGCGCATCTTCAACCGTGTCTATGACGGTGTGAATGCACTCATGGCAGAAGAAGGAGGGCTCAAGAAGAAACTGTTCGATGCTGCACTGGCCAACGAGTATCGGAGAATGGAGATGGCCGAGGCCGGGCGAACCAGCCCTTGGGTCGAGGCGAAGCATGCGCTGTTCGATCGGCTCGTCTTCTCGAAGATTCGTGAACGGTTCGGAGGCAGGCTGGCCTATGCGGCAAGTGGATCCGCGGCGCTGTCGCCGGAGGTGAACAGGTTCGTCGACGCGCTCGGCATCGTGGTGTTGCAGGGCTACGGCCTCAGCGAGACATCGCCACTGGCGACGGTGAACCCACCCGAGAAACGTAAGATCGGGTCGGTGGGACCTGCAGTGCCGGGGGTGCGAATAGCGCTCGATCATGTGGCGACGGCGGATCCGGACGACGGAGAGATCATCATCTACGGGCACTGCGTCATGAAGGGATACCACAATCTGCCGGAGGAGAACGAGGCGGTCTTCACCGAAGACGGCGGGCTGCGTACCGGAGACATCGGCCATCTCGACGAGGACGGCTACCTGTACATCACGGGCAGGGTGAAAGAGCAGTACAAACTCGAGAACGGCAAGTACGTCGTGCCGGCACCCATCGAAGAGCACGTGCGCCTCTCGCCGTTCATCGCAAACATCATGATCTACGGGGTGAACCGTCCGCACAATGTCGCATTGATCGTCCCCGATTTCGACGTGTTGGAGAAATGGGCACAAGGAGAAGGCATCGATACGTCCGACCGGAAGCGACTCCTCGGCGACGAGCGGGTCCGGGACCTCTTCGGCCTCGAGATCGAAGCACATTCCGAAGGCATCAAGTCCTACGAGCGGGTCCGGGACTTCTTCCTCATCGAGGAGGATTTCACCCAGGAGAACGGCATTCTCTCTCAGACGCTGAAGGTGAAGCGCCGTGAGGTCATGAAGCGGTACGGAGGCGACCTGGAGGCCCTCTACAAATAGGCGCAGGGCGTTTGCCGTCCGTTTCGATACCCCGTTGCGATGGGGGCCTCGTCGACGAGGCCCCCATCGGTTCGAGCGAAGGGCCCTTTTCTCGAGACGGCCGACGCTCTGGGTCGGTAGGACTCCTGGGGGGCCGGCGGATCGGTCCCGACGAAGTGGCGGGGCGATAGGCACGATCTCGAACATCGGTGCCATGGGGCAGGAATCGGAACGCTCATCGTGCCGTGCATTGCGACCGGGCTCCTCTCCGTCGGCGGAGCAGGCGACAAGCCGGTCACCGGAGGCTCGCAACTGACGGCTCCTGCCCGAAGTCGAGTACCGGAGACGGGAAGCCGGCCGGCGACCGTGAACCCGGATCAGCGGTTTCTGAGCACTCTGCCCACGATACGCGTCATCAGGCGCCTCGGAAGGAGGCGATTCGCCTGGACGGTCGCCTTGTTCAACGGTCCCGGGATGACGATCCTCTTGCCGGCCAGCATCCCTTCGTACCCAGCGGTGGCGACATCGTGGGCGCTCATCATGCCGATCTGGATGAGGCGGGATGCCTCGACCCCGGCGCGTCGCTGAAAGCCGGTCTCCGTGGGGCCCGGGCAGAGGGTCGTGACGGTTACGCCCGAACCATGGAGTTCCTCCGCGATCGCCTCGGAGAAAGACAGCACGTAGGCCTTCGTGGCGTAGTAGACCGCCATTCCAGGTCCCGGTTCGAACGCCGCCGTGGACGCGACGTTGAGGATCTTGCCGTGGCCGCGTTGGAGCATCGGGCGGGCAAGCCGATAGGTCAGCTCCGTCAGGGACGCGATGTTGAGTCGGATCATCCCCAGTTGGGTATCCAGATCGAGTTCCGTAAAGGAACCGCTCGCGCCGTAGGCGGCGTTGTTGACGAGCACCTCGATGTCGAGGTCCCGCTCGCCGAGCTGTTCGACGAGCCGTTCGGTCGCCCCCGGCAGTGAGAGATCTGCCGAGAAGACGATGGCTCGGCCCGGCTGATCGAGTTCGAGCTGGGCAGCGGCCAGTTCGAGGGTGTGCGGATCGCGCCCGACGAGCACGAGGCTGTATCCGTCGGCCGCCAGCCGCTCCGCAAGCTCGAGTCCGATCCCTTGTGATGCTCCGGTGACGAGCGCGATCTTGGGCATGGCAGGCTCCTTCGCAACCGAGTCTAGGGATCCGGTCCGATCCCGTGCCGGGAGTACCCTGTGGCCATGTCCTCTCCCACCGTTTGGCTGACGACGCTCGGATGCGCCAAGAACCAGGTCGATTCCGACAAGGTCTCCGGGCTGCTCGAGGCTGCCGGTTTTCGGGCGTCGTCCTCACCGGAAGATGCCGATATCGTCATGGTCAACACCTGCGCGTTCATCGACGAGGCACGTCGGGAATCCGTCGACGCGATCCTCGATGTGGAACGGTCCATGCGGCCGGACGCGAAACTGGTGGTGTTGGGGTGCATGGCCCAGCGCTACGGGAGCGAGATCGGTGATGCCATTCCCGAGGTCGACGCCGTCGTCGGGATCGACCGATACCCCGAACTCGTGGAGACACTGGCCAAGATGACGGACTGGCAGCCGGTCGCGCTCCAGAGATCACCGATGGCGATTCTGCACGAAGTGCGAAGGACATCACCGGCGATGCCGTATGCCTATCTCAAGGTTGCCGAGGGATGCGACAAGGTCTGCACGTTCTGTGCGATTCCATCGTTCCGGGGAACACAACGGTCTCGACCGGCGGCCGAGATCGCCGCCGAGGCAGCCCGGCTGGTGGAGGAGGGAGTGAGTGAACTCGTGCTGGTCGCCCAGGACCTCGCCGCCTACGGGCGAGATACGCGCGACCCGGAGGGAATTGCAGGCCTGGTCCACCGCATCGCAGAAACGGCGGACCTGCACCGGCTCCGGCTTCTCTACCTGTATCCCTCGGAGATACGAACATCTCTCATCGACGAGATCGCGTCCAACCCGGTGGTGGCCACCTACTTCGATCTGAGCCTGCAGCACGCCGAGCCGAGACTCCTGCGTGCGATGGCCCGGCCCGGGGGAGGGGAGCGTCATCTCTCGTTGATCGAGCGTATCCGGGCCGCTGCCCCGCACGCGGCGCTGCGTTCGAGCTTCATCGTGGGTTTTCCCGGTGAGACGGAGACCGACGTGCAGACGATGACCGACTTTCTGGAGGCGGCGGGTCTCGACTGGGCCGGGTTCTTCCCCTACTCGGCGGAAGAAGGCACACCGGCGGCGTTCCTGCCCGACCGGGTCGATCCGATCGAAAGCGCGGAGCGGACCCGGTATTTGCAGCAGATCCAGGAACGAATCACGGCTCGGCGCCAGGCCGATCGGGTCGGCGGGGTCGTCGACGTACTCATCGACCAGGTGGAGGAAGGCGTCTCGGTGGGGCGGTCCTTCAAAGAGGCTCCCGAGATCGACGGGATGATCACCCTCGATCGCGGGGTGCAGGGAGCATGGGTGCGTGCCAAGATCACCGGCGCATACGGACCCGACCTCGAAGGGGAGGTGCAGGAGTGATCGTCGAAGTCGTCGCCGTCGGCACGGAGCTGCTTCTCGGTCAGATCGTCAACGGGAATGCGGCGTCGATCGGCCGGCGTATCGCCGAAGAGGGACACGACGCCCACTACCAGGTGGTCGTGGGCGACAACATTACGCGGATCGCCTCGACGATCAGGGAAGCGATGTCGCGTGCGGACGCGGTGATCCTCACCGGTGGTCTCGGTCCGACGCAGGATGACCTGACGAGGGAAGCGATCTGTGAGGCGACCGGCAGGCCGATGGTGTTCGAGCAAGAGGTCGCCGATCGTCTTCGTGAACGGTTCGCGGCGTTCGGACGGTCGATGCCGGTGGCCAACCTGCGTCAGGCGGAACGGCCCGACGGGTCCGTGCAACTCGAGAACACCAAGGGGACCGCCCCGGGTATCGCGCTCGATCATGAAGGCACGTGGATCTTCGCGCTCCCCGGAGTGCCGGAGGAGATGGAGACCCTGTTGGAGGACGAGGTCCTGCCCCGCTTGCGGCGTGATTCGGAAGGTGTGTCGGTGTTGAAGAGTCGGCTTCTTCGGACCTGGGGCTCGAGTGAGTCGACGGTCGCAGAGATCCTCGACGATCTCTACGGGCCGGCCAACCCGTCTCTGGCGTTCCTGGCGTCCGCCGGCGAGATCAAGATCCGGATCACTGCGAAGGCAGCGACCGATGCGGAGGCCGAAGCAATGATCGCCCCGCTCGAGGCTGAGGTCCGCTCGAGGCTCGGGACGCGGGTCTTCGCTACCGACCAGGACACCATCGAAACCGTTCTGCTGCGTCTCCTGGCCGATCGGGGATGGAGCCTCGCAGTTGCCGAGTCGGCGACGGGCGGAATGATTGCCGCTCGGGTGACCTCGGTTCCGGGAGCTTCGAGTGTGTTTCGTGGCGCGGTCGTCCCCTATGCGACGGATCTCAAGACGGCGCTGCTCGGCGTGCCGGTGCAGGCGATCGAGCACAGTGGTGTCGTGAGCGAGAGCACGGCGCTGGCGATGGCCGAGGGTGCGTCGCTGCGTCTGGGCGCCGAGGTCGTCATCTCGATCACGGGTTCCGCGGGACCGGAGCCACAAGAGAAGCCGGTGGGAACCATGGTGGTCGGGGTGATGACTCCGGAAGGGGCGAGGGCCCGGACCCTGCACCTTCCCGGGGATCGAGAACGCATTCGCACGTACGCGACGACGGCGGCGCTGCACTTGGCCCGTCTCGGGGTCACGGGATCGTGGTGGTAGAGAGACTCTTTCTTGCCGTCGTACTCACCGAGGATGCTCGGCACGCTCTCGCTGCGCGTATTCGCGACGGCACGCGGGTGCTGCCCGGACGACCGGTCCGCCCCCAAAACTGGCATCTGACGCTGCGATTCCTCGGAGATGTGGACGGTCCAGGGTACGACCGGCTGCTCGCTGCACTCGACGAAGCAGATCTGGGTGAGCACTTCCGTGTCCGCCTCGGCGGCCTCGGAGCGTTCCCGAAGCCTTCGCGAGCGACCGTCCTGTGGGTCGACTTTGCGCAAGGAAAGGATCGGTTGGCGGACCTTGCCGCACGGGTGGAGCAGGCCGTGGAGATCGCCGGGCTGCCGGGGGAGGATCGGCCGTTCCGGGCGCATCTGACCTTGTCGCGGATCCGTCCGCCCCAGGACGTGCGCCGATTCCTGGAGGAAGTCGGTCCTCTCGGGATCGGGTGGGGCGTCGATCGTGTCGTCCTGTATCGAAGCCATCTCGGCCCGGGTGGACCTCGGTACGAGGAGATGGCGGTGTTCGCTCTCTAGCGCCTCGACGCCGCGAACGTTGCCGGCCGGCCACTTGTGCCGACATGCTTGGAGGCGAACACACGTTCGACTAGGCTCTGCGCCGGATCTGCAATAAGATGACATGTATGTGATTTGTCACACCGACCCCGTACGGTGACATCACACCCAGAAGGGAGCAGGCAAGTGGAACGTGACAAGGCCCTCGAGATGGCGATGTCGCAGATCGAGCGGCAGTTCGGCAAAGGCGCCATCATGAAAATGAGTGACGGTGCTCACGAGAAGATGGCCTCGATCTCGACCGGTGCCCTCTCTCTCGACTTGGCGTTGGGTATCGGAGGCGTCCCCAGAGGACGGGTCGTCGAGATCTTCGGACCCGAGAGCAGTGGGAAGACGACCCTGGCGCTGCACATCATCGCCGAGGCGCAACGTAACGGGGGGATCGCGGCGTTCGTCGACGCGGAGCATGCCCTGGATGCGTTCTACGCGAAGGCCCTCGGTGTGGACATCGACGAGTTGCTGATCTCGCAGCCCGACACCGGTGAGCAGGCCCTGGAGATCATGGACATGCTCATCAGATCCGGCGCCCTGGACGTCGTCGTGATCGACTCCGTGGCAGCTCTCGTTCCCAGAGCCGAGATCGAAGGCGAGATGGGCGATTCCCATGTCGGCCTCCAGGCTCGCCTCATGTCGCAGGCACTGCGCAAGCTCACCGGCAACATTCACCGATCCCAGACGACCGCCATCTTCATCAACCAGCTTCGCGAGAAGATCGGAGTGATGTACGGCTCGCCGGAGATCACCCCCGGGGGGAGGGCGTTGAAATTCTATTCGTCGGTTCGTATCGATATTCGCAGGATCGAAACGATCAAGGACGGTCAGACATCGATCGGAAACCGGGTGCGGGCCAAGATCGTCAAGAACAAGGTTGCCCCGCCGTTCCGCCTTGCGGAGTTCGACATCATGTTTGGAGAGGGCATCTCTCGGGTTGGGAGTCTCCTGGATGTCGCGGTGACCGAGGGCATCGTTCGCAAGAGCGGTGCCTGGTATAGCTACGACAACGATCAGCTCGGGCAGGGACGAGAGAATTCCAAGCGATTTCTCCAGGAGAACCCGGAAGTGGCGGTCCAACTGCAGGCGAAGGTGCTCGAAGCGGTCGGGCTTCTCGAAAGCGAGGAAGCCGACGAAGTGGAAGAAGTGCACGAGTAGGAACCTCGTGCCATCTCCCTGTCGGATCGCAATCTTCCCCTGTGCGCAGCGGGTTGGATGCGGTACGATGCAGATAACGCACACACATGAAGAACACCAATTGAAACGCACGAAAAACACCAGAGAACCTGCAACGAGGGGGGGATACCGGGCGAGACGACGGTAAGAAGCCGACGTGTCGAGTGACCGGTTGTGTGTGTGCCGGGCCCGTGTGGGCTCGGCATCTGTGTTGTGAAGGTTCCGAGAAAGCGAAGAAACAATGGATGTCATCGTTGGGGCCGTCGGTGCAGCGCTCGGCGGTATCTTCGGTTTCCTCTGGGCGAAGTACCGCGCGCGGATGGCCCGCACGAACGCCGAATCGACCGCCGAGGGCTTGTTGGCCAAAGCCCGTGTCGAAGCCCAGGAGTTGCTGTCACGAGGCGAGGACGAGGCGCGCGCAAAGGCAGATGCCTATCGCGAGCGTGAGGATGCTGCGCTCGAACATCGTCGTATCGAGCTCAAGTCGTCTGAAGAGCGCCTGTCGCAGCGAGAGCAGACGCTCGAGCAACGTGCGGCCAATCTCGCCCAGCGCGAGCAGATCCTGATCCGTCGCGAGCACGAGACGACGGTCCTCCAAGCCGAAACCGGAAAGCTCCGTGAGCAGGCGAGGAGCGAACTCGAGAGGCTCGCCGGATTCGATGCGAACGCAGCGAAGGCCGACCTTCTCCATCAGGTTGAGGATGAAGCCAGAAGGGAGGCGATGGTGCTGGTGCGCGACATGGAGATTCGCGCCCGGGAAGAGGCCGACCGGCGCGCTCGGCGAATCTTGGCGACCGCGATCCAGCGTCTGTCCTCGGAGGTGGTCACCGAATCGACGGTCTCGGTGGTCGAGCTTCCGAGCGACGAGATGAAAGGTCGCATCATCGGTCGCGAGGGACGCAACATTCGCGCATTCGAGGCGATCACCGGCGTGAACTTGATCGTCGACGACACCCCGGAAGCCGTCTCCGTCTCTTCGTTCGACCCGGTTCGTCGGGAGGTGGCACGTCTGGCGTTGGAGCGTCTCGTGCAGGACGGGCGGATTCATCCGGCTTCGATCGAAGAGATGTTCGAAAAGGCGAGAGCGGAAGTGGAAGAGTCGGTGCGTGATGCCGGCGAATGGGCACTCGTGGAGGTTGGTGTATCGCGCGTTCACCAGGAGCTCGTCACGTTGCTGGGCAGGTTGAAGTACCGGACATCGTATGGCCAGAACGTGCTCAAGCACCTGGTCGAATGTGCACACGTGGCGGGGATGCTCGCTTCCGAACTCGGCATCGACCCTGCGCCGGTGAAGCGAGCGGCGCTGCTACATGATCTCGGCAAGGCCGTTACGCATGAGGTGGACGGCTCTCATGCGCTGATCGGAGCCGAGATCGCTCGCAGGTTCGGCGAGGACGCTGCGGTCGTCCATGGCATCGAGGCCCATCACAACGAGGTGGAACCGAGAACCGTCCTTGCGGTCGTCGTGCAGGCCGCAGACGCCGTGTCCGCCGCCCGTCCAGGAGCGCGGCGCGAAGCGTTGGAATCCTATGTGCGGCGTCTCGAGAAACTCGAGGAGCTCGCCTACGACTTCAGCGGCGTCGAGAAAGTCTTTGCGATGCAGGCGGGACGAGAGGTGAGGGTCGTTGTCGACCCTGGCAAGGTCGATGACCTCGGTGCATCCGATCTTGCCCGCCGCATCGCCAAACGGCTCGAAGAGGATCTGCAGTATCCCGGTCAGATTCAGGTCACGGTGATTCGGGAGCTGCGTGTGAGTGACTACGCGCGATGAGTGAGACGCTTCTCGGGAGGATGGATGTCGTCGTCGATCGCGTGCCAAAGCGCACCGGAAAGCGCTACGTGATCAAGACGTTCGGTTGCCAGATGAATGAGCACGACAGTGAGCGTGTGGCGGGCCTCTTCGAGATCGACGGCATGGAACGGGCCTCCGACATCGATGGTGCCGACGTGATCTTCGTGAACACCTGCACGATTCGTGAGAACGCGGACAACCGGCTCTATGGAAACCTCGGTCATCTGAAACAGTTCAAAGACGAGCACCCTGAGGCGACGCTCATCGTCGGGGGATGTGCCGCACAGAAAGACCGCGACCTCGTTCGTGAGCGCGCACCGTGGGTCGATGTCGTTCTCGGAACCCACAACCTCGATCGTGTCCTGGATCTGATGGATGTCGCCGCCGCGAGTGGCGGAGTGACGGAGGTCGTCGATGAGCTGGAGACCATGCCTTCATTGCTGCCCGTCCGGCGGCGGCACGCGTACTCCGCGTGGGTGACGATTCAGATCGGATGTAACAACACCTGTACGTTTTGCATCGTTCCCTCGGTGCGTGGTCACGAGATCAGCCGGCGTCCGGGAGATATCGTGGCGGAGATCGAAGAGCTGGCGGCAGGAGGGGTCGTAGAGGTGACGCTCCTGGGTCAGAACGTCAACACGTACGGCCGTGATCTTGCACTCGACGGAAAGCGCAGGCCGATTTTCGCCGAGTTGCTTCGGCGGGTCGGCGACATCGAAGGGATTCGGCGCATTCGGTTCACGAGTCCACACCCTGCCGATTTTCGGGAAGATGTTGCGGCCGCGATGGCGCAGACCGACGCGGTGTGCGACCAGCTCCATCTTCCCTTGCAGAGTGGCAGCGATCGCATCCTGGCCATGATGCATCGCGGCTACAACGTGGAGCGGTTCTTCGAGCGCCTTGTGCTCGCTCGCTCGTACATGCCGACGCTTGCGGTGTCGACCGACGTGATCGTCGGCTTTCCCGGCGAGACGGAACAGGATTTCGATGGCACGATGAGCGTGATGGAGACGGCTCGGTTCGATCAGGCTTTCACGTTCATCTTCTCACCCCGTCCGGGAACTCTCGCGGCAGAGATGAAGGACCGGTTTGTGGACGAGGAGGTGGTGCACGACCGTTACCAGCGTCTGATCGGGCTTCAGAATCGGATCGGCCTCGAGAAAAACCGTGAGCAGGTGGGACGTGTCGTCGAAGTCCTCACCGAAGGTCCGTCGAAGAAGGATCCGGCGATGGCAACGACCCGGACTACCGGGAACAGGGTGGTCCACATCCCCGGAGAGTATCCGGTGGGGGAGTTCCTCAACGTTGAGATCACCGGGGCGGCCCAGCATCACCTCGTGGGGGTCGTACGCTGATTCTCGCCATTCTCGGACCGACCGCTTCGGGCAAGAGCGATGTGGCGTTGCGCCTTGCAGAAGAGCTCGGTGCTCAGATCCTCTCGGTCGACTCGATGCAGGTGTATCGCGGCATGGATATCGGCACCGCAAAAGCCACTGCCGTCCAGCAGACTCGCGTCCAACACCACATGGTGGATCTCGTCGACCCGGACGTGGAATTCAGTGTGGCCGAGTTTCAGAAGACGGCCAGGGAAATCCTCGACCAAACCGAACGCATCGTGCTGGTAGGTGGATCCGGCCTGCACTTTCGGGCAGTGGTGGATCCGATGACGTTTCCACCGTCCGATGCGGCGCTTCGTGCGGAGTTAGAGGCACTCGACGAGAGTGCGGTCACCGCCGCGCTGCTCCAAGCCGACCCTGCGGCGGGGACCCAGGTCGATTTGAGGAACCCTCGCAGGGTGGTCAGGGCCCTGGAGATCCACCGGCTGACCGGCGAGACGCCAAGTGAACGAGCCCGGACGCAAGAGGCCGAGGCGGTGCGTTCCTACCAGGCGGCCTTCGAGTTCGTCGCAGTCGGCCTCGACCCCGGCCGATCGCTGGCAGGTCGCGTGACACGCCGGCTAGCCGGCATGGTGGACTCCGGTCTGCTCGATGAGGTCGAGAGTCTCGAGCCACGGCTCGGAAGAACGGCCAGACAGGCCGTCGGCTACAAGGAACTGCTGCCCGTCCTTCGCGGAGAGGCGACACTCGAGGAGGGGATGGCCGCGGCAACGAAGGCGACGCTACGACTTGCGAAGCACCAGCGGACGTATTTCCGGCGCGATCCGAGGATCGCCTGGGTACCGTGGGACCAAGATCGGGACGTTCGGTACGAGCGTGTTCGTTCGGCGTTGGAGGAGATGCTCGCATGAGGTTCACGAAGATGGAGGGTCTCGGCAACGACTTCGTCGTTCTCCGGGGGCCGTGCTCGATCACCGCCGGGGACGTCAAGAGATTGTGTGACCGCCGCAGGGGAGTGGGAGCGGACGGCGTGCTGGTTGTCTCACCGATCGATGCGAAGCGGGTCCGAATGCAGTACTGGAACGCAGATGGATCACCGGCCGAGCTCTGCGGCAACGGGTTGCGGTGCTCGGCGGCATTTGCGTTGCAGCGCGATCTCGTCGAAAGCTCCGAGTTCACGATCGAGACGGCCGTCGGCCCTCGAGCGGCAAGGGTTGGTGACGATGCGATCACCGTGGAACTCGGGACGGTCCGAACGGCCGCCGCGAAACGGCAGGTTTCGGGCGAGATGGTGCGCGAAGTCACGGTAGGGAACCCTCACGCGGTCCTACAGGTGCCGGATACCTCCGAGGCGGCGGTCGCCACACTCGGGCCGAGCATCGCGGCAGCCTTCGACGACGGTGCGAACATCGAGTTTCTCACCGTGCGCTCGCGTGGATTGCTGGAACTGCGCGTATGGGAGCGGGGAGTGGGAGAGACCCTTGCGTGTGGAACCGGGGCCGCTGCCGCCGCCGCTGCGGCGAGAGCGGAAGGGCTCGCCGATTCCGAGACCACGGTGCGCCTCCCCGGCGGTGACCTGAAGGTGGTCCTGGACGGCGATGTGGCGTGGATCAGCGGTCCGGCGGTATTCGTATACGAGGGGGAATGGCGTGGCTGAGCGGGCACTGCTCGTCTCGATCAGGACGAGCGCCTCGACCGGCACATCCCTGGATGAGCTCGCACGTCTCGCGAATACGGCGGGGGCGACGGTCGTCGACAGGGTGATGCAACGCAGAGAGCGCCTGGATCCGGCGACGCTCATCGGCTCGGGACGCCTCGTAGAGCTACGTGAGGTCGTCGATACCGAAGATATCGACGTCGTGATCTTCGACGAAGAGATCACCCCGGCGCAGGAGCGGAACCTGAGCGCCGCACTCGACGCACGGGTGCTGGATCGAACTGCACTGATTCTCGACATATTCGCCTTGCACGCCAACAGCAGCGAGGGACGGCTTCAGGTGGAGCTGGCACAACTCCAGTACCTGCTGCCCCGGCTGCGGGGGCGGGGCATCGAACTTTCCCGGCTCGGTGGAGGCATCGGAACGCGCGGTCCCGGCGAGACGCAGCTCGAGACCGACCGGCGGCGAATCGCGAGGAGAGTGTCGAAACTTCGAAGAGATCTGGAGAGCATCGAACGTACGAGACAGGTCAAGCGGGACCAGCGCAGACGGCAGGGAATCCCCATCGTTTCACTGGTCGGTTACACGAACGCGGGCAAGTCGAGCCTCTTGAATGCGCTGACCGGATCTTCGGTAACGGTGGAGGATCAGCTCTTCGCGACCCTCGATCCGGCGACCCGAAAGTGTGTCCTCTCCGGGGGAAGGGAGCTGTTGATCACCGACACGGTGGGATTCGTCCGACGGCTGCCCCACCAGCTCGTTGAGGCGTTCAGATCGACACTGGAACTGGTCGCGGAGTCCGATCTGCTCCTCCATCTGGTCGATGTGACCGCCGGGGATGTGGACGCCCAGATCGACGCGGTCCGAGCGGTGTTGGAAGAGATCGGGGCGGAACGGATACCCGAGATGCTCGTCGGAACGAAAGCGGATATCTCGACCCTCGAAGACCGCAAGCGGTTCCTCTCGGGTCATGACGGTGCTCTGGTCGTCTCTTCCGTCAGCGGAGAGGGCATCGATGATCTCGGCGATCGCGTCTGGGATCTGGTGTCCCGGCAGTTCTCGGAACTCGAGGTGATCGTGCCATTCGGAGCAGAGGTCGATCGTCTGCATCGTGTGGCAGATGTCCTGGAAGAGGAGTACCGGTTCGACGGTGTTCGTCTCAGGGTGAGGCTTTCTCGCGGTGAAGCCGACAGGGTGCGCCGCTATGCAGTGTGAGCAGTCACGTCGGGCTCAGTCGACGGTGCGCAGGACGGCGACGACCTTGCCGAGGATGTGGACTCCTTCGGTGAACACCATCTCTTCGTAGGCGGCGTTCTCGGGGCTGAGCACGACTTTCCCGTCACGGCGGGAAAAGCGCTTGACTGTGGCTTCTTCTCCATCGACGAGTGCGGCGACGATCTCTCCGTTGTTCGCCACGTTCTGGCTCCGGACAACGACGTAGTCGCCATCGAGAATGCCGGCGTCGACCATCGAATCGCCACGAACCGTGAGCAGGAAGACGGGACCTTGGCCGGTGAACTCGGTGGGGAGCGTCAGGACCTCCTCGATCTGCTCCTCTGCCAAGATTGGTGCCCCTGCCGCGATTCTGCCGACAAGCGGAACGTCACGCGTGGTCGATCGGTGCAGAGACGAACCGGTCGGATCGATGACTTCTATGGCGCGCGGCTTCGTAGGGTCACGGCGCAGGTAACCGGCCCGCACCAGCGATGAGAGATGGCTGTGCACGGTCGAAGGGGAGCGCAGACCGAGAGCCTGGCCGATCTCGCGCACCGACGGTGGGTAGCCACGATCTGTGACGGTGCTGCGGATGAGGTCGAGAATCTCCCTTTGTCTGCCGGTCAGGTCCTCCATGTGCTCCTCCTCGAACGTACGTTCTCACCCTAGCTTGCGCGTCCAGGGGATCCAAACATATGTTCGCCCTTGACGGCGAACGTATGTTCGATATACTTGGCATCGAACAGCCGTTCGATTGCGTTTCTGTCACTGCCGACCCGTAGCGTGTCAGAACGGTGGTCGAACCACCAGAGCGAGACAGAGGAGGAAGTGGACATGGCGATACGCACCAACACCCTTTCGAGGGCTGCGGTTCTCCTCATAGCGGTCGTCGTCTTCTTCCTCCTCATCCTCGCTTCTGCCGTTGGTGCTCAGAACGAGGTGATCCCGACGGCGCAGCATCGGATCGTGGCCGGGGAGACACTCTGGAGCATTGCCGACGAGGTGACGCCCGAGGGTGCCGACGTTCGTGTGACGGTCTCCCAGATCCGCCGGTTGAACCAGCTTGGGGGAACCGCGATCTATCCGGGTGATGTGCTGATCGTTCCTGTGGCCGGCTGAACCGCGGTGCCCGTGGGGCCTCGTTGTGGCGCAGGCCGGCGACTCGGGTACGCTGGCAGAGACATGCAGTGTCCGTTCTGTGCCTCCGAAGACACACGGGTGATCGACAGTCGACCTGTGGACGAAGGCTCCGCCATTCGGCGGCGCAGGGAGTGCGTGTCGTGTGGCAATCGTTTTACGACCTACGAGCGTGCCGATATCCCCCTGATCGTTCGAAAGCGCGACGGCAGGTTCGAGCCGTTTGAGATCGACAAGGTGCGTGCCGGTCTGAACAGTGCGCTTGCCGATCGGCCGGTCGAGACGAAGCGCCTCGAGCGTATGCTCATCCAGATTCGAGACGATGCGAAAGCGGAAGGCCGCATTGTCTCGTCCGACGACATCGGACGAGCGGTCCTGGAGCATCTCGCAAGGATCGACCACGTGGCATATCTGCGGTTCGCGAGCGTCTACAAGGAGTTCGAGGGGACCGGCGACTTCGAGCGGGAAATGGCGGAGCTGGAACGTCGCGAAGGCTGAGCAAGATCAGGGGAGCCGTCCGGAGATCTTGTCCAGCTGGATCTGCAACGTGGCGAGTTGGGTCTCGGCCCAGTCGTTGAGGGTTGAGAGGGGTGCCTCGATCCCTGCATCGACCGCCGCGATCCTTTGCTGGATCTCCTGGATGAGGCGGCCGGCGGTCGTCTCGTCACCGGTTCTCAGGGCGTCGAGGTACTCGACCTGCCAGTCGTCGAGGCGGAGTGCGAGCTGTTGAGATGCCACGAGGTGGTTGGTGAAAAAGGGTTCCTCGGGAAGCTCCCGAATGGCCTCCTGGGTGTCGGTGACGGCGAGACCCAAAGCGACTCCAAGCGTCGCGATCTCTTGTTGTGATGCGGTGGTGACGAGTGGAGGAAGTTGGAACGCTTTCCCGAAAACAAGCCGGTAGCTCAAGGCGTCACCAAGTCGTCGCTCCAGTGTGAGGCCGATCTCGGACGTGGTCGCCATGGCGCGACGTGTAGGAGTGAGTGCTTCGAGTGAGGAGCGCGAAACGAGCGGCAGCATCGAGGGGAGAGGATCGGCTGCCACCTCGAAGAGCCGGCGGGCGGTCTCGTCGAGCTTTGAAAGAGAGACCGCGGCATCGGCGAGCTGTGCGGTGTCGGCATTGGTGTCTGTGATGATGCCGATGGTCTGTCGTGTCTCGGGCAACTGGTTCTCAAACGCGGCGGTGGCACTCGAGTAGGAGGCTGTTGCAGTAGCTACGGCACGCTCGGGCATGGCGCTCGCCCAGCGAATGATCGACAAGCCCGCGAACAGCACAACGACCGAAGCGATGACGATCGGCCATCGAAAGGTTCGGCTCGACGCTGCCAGAGAGTCGAATGATTCCGGCTTCCAGTCCGTGGGAGGAGTGATGGTCTCCGTTGCGGCCCAGAGTCGGGTGACCAGTGCTCCGGTGTCCCCGGCGGTGTCGGTCGGACGCCGCATATCGTTCAGCGCGGGAAGTCCTGGCAGGGGTTCGGGTTCGGGTTCTGGGAGGACGGCAGTGATGGCAGGCCGCAAGGGCGGTGACTCGGAGAAGCCGAACATCTCGATGAGTGTTGAGTCATATGCGATGGGGGGGTTGACAGACACCGGCAGGGGACGAGGGCGCTTGACCGGCGGAGCGGTGACACGACGTCGTGGACGGGGGGTGCTGCGACTGGGAGGGGCCCTGTGCTTGCCACCGCGACGACGTTCCACGGAGTGACCTTCGGGGCACAGTCCACGGGGGTGGATGGGGACCTGGCGTTTACACGTTGTACAATAGGCATATGGCACGCGACACTCCGTTGTGTGCCTCCGCCCGCTGAAAGCCCTTACTCGCCATGCAGGTTAGCTTCACGAGACTGGATAGGGAACTACCCCCACCGCGCCGTGTTCATCCGGGAGATGCCGGGGCCGATCTGTATGCACGCGAGAGTCTGGTGCTGGCATCGGGGGAGCGGGCGCTTGTCCCGACCGGAATCGCCATCGCCGTGCCGGATGGCTTCGCCGGCCTGGTCGTACCGCGAAGCGGATTGGCGGCGCGCCACGGGATCGGGGTCGTGAACGGGCCCGGTCTGATCGATGCCGGTTACCGGGGTGAGGTGAAGGTCATTCTGATCAATCACGGCTCGGAATCGCTCGAGATCAAACGGGGAGAGAGGATCGCACAGCTCGTCGTCGTGCCGGTCTTTGTCGGAGAATTGGCCGAGGTCGATGAGCTGCCAGGCACGAAACGAGGCGATGGAGGCTTCGGTTCGACGGGTCGGTGAGGGTCCAGGGAACCGCTACACTACCGGCCCACGCGGAAGTAGCTCAGTTGGTAGAGCGCAACCTTGCCAAGGTTGAGGTCGCGGGTTCGAGCCCCGTCTTCCGCTCTCCTGGGGCGGCGAAAGTCGCTTCCGGCTGTAAGGTACGGCGACGTGGCCGAGTGGTTTAGGCACGGGTCTGCAAAACCCGGTACACCGGTTCGATTCCGGTCGTCGCCTCGAGGAGCCCCCTGGATGTGGGGGTATACTCGCCGGTACGGGCGCTTAGCTCAGGGGGAGAGCGCTTCCCTGACGCGGAAGAGGTCAGAGGTTCAAATCCTCTAGCGCCCACAACGGAAAACCCCTGGTAAACAGGGGTTTTCCGCTATGGAGAATCGAAGTGGAAGAGCTCCGAGGCGCGGCCAGGGAGCGGAGAGGGCGCGGCAGCTTCGTCGAGTCGGTCGGCGACGTCCCGGTCGAGGCCTTCGAAGAGATATCCGTAGATATCCAACGTTGTGCGAATCGATGCGGGTCCGAGGCGTGTCTGACCAGGCAGTTGCATGCTCGGGATCGGTGTGGTTCCGGCTGAGGGCGGGGAGTCCATCGTTCATGCGCTGCCGGCCCGAGACATGGAGACACGCCCTCAACGTGCGTGTCTTGCACGTTCGCGAGTCACGCACGGACGTCTTTGACAAGAAAGACGGCAATCGCCAGACGAGGGACATCAACCGGGAAGTTGGCCGGATGGCCGACGACCTGTAGACGGCCTGGTAGGACTTCCTCTCGGTGGTGCCAATTCAATCCAATCCAATCTGATCGGTCGGACCCGGAGACCGCCATGAGGCGACCTCGTCACGACCTGGATTACGGGGATCTCTCGGGCAGGCTGGAGGGCCTCCGGGAGCGCCTCGACCGGATCCGAATGCTCCCGCAGGAGTCGATGTCACGATCCGTGGCAGCCGGATCGACCAATGCCGTTCCTCGAAGTGCTGTTCGGTGTGGTTGGATCTGATACGCCTTATCGATCTGGAGCGGGGCGATCCGGGTGATCTGCCGACTCGTGCTACCGGTCGTCCTCGGGCGGCAACCGAGTTGCATCATCCGGGGTCCAGAGTGATGTCTGCGGGAGTAGCGAGGCGATGGGATCGCTTCACGGACCATCGGGCATCGGCAACACGGCTCGGATCTCGGGGGTGATGGTCGGGGAGAACTCGACGGTCTCTTCCACACGGAGCGATCACACCTGGGCCTTGATCCCCGACAGTCAGGATCGTTTCGCGATCACGAGCACCCTCGGCTCGTGCCGTCGCCAACGCGGGAAGCTCGGCGCACGGGCCGCCCGTGAAGTGGAAGAGATCGATGCTCCCACACATCCGTCCCTCCCGATCCCGCGCGGCGGATCCCACGGTGTGAATGAGTCCGTCCGAGTGCGCACCAACGACGTTGTGAGCGAATTCGACAAGCTCGCGATCGGCCTCGCCCAATTCCCTCGTTCCGGACACCGCCGCCCATCATGATATCCACCTCGTCGCAGCCGCCGTCTCAGATGGCAAGGGCAGATACCGCCCCTGATCGAGGCGACAGGTTGGCTCCGATGACGCAGTTCGGCGAGTCGACCGAGGTAGACCCGACTGTGTGGCTTCCCGCATGCGGTGCGCCTTCACCGCTACAGTTCAACGGGGAATCACTTTCTCGATCCATGCAGGATCGACCTGGGCCAGGGAAGCATCGTGAGGAAACGACCCCGGAAAGCACGTACCTATCTCATCAACCGACGCCGGACCGGTGCCAGGGCCGTCGTTTTCGGCTTCGGAGCCGGGCGGATCATCGACCGGACAGGCTCGGCCATCGTCGGTTTCGTCCTCGCGGGCTTCGGGCTCGCCGGTGCCGTCCGTGTCTTGCTCACTGCCGCAGCCTCCGCCGGACCGACACCAACCGAGGGGATCGGCACCGCAGCGACCGTCGGTTACCTGGGTCTCCTCGTGGGTCCTCCGATGATCGAAGAGTCGGCGAAGTTCATCGGCCCTACCGGCGACCTGATCTTGGCGGTTGCGCTCATCGCGTTCCTTGCGGTCAAAGCCCGGGTTGCCGCACCTGGGAACACACCAGAGAGCGCAGCCGCCCCGTGACGGCCTCCCACGTCACCGCAATCATCTTCGACCTCGGTGGAGTGCTGATCGACTGGAGTCCTGAATACCTCTACCGAGAGCTCATCCCCGACGCCGATGAGCGGTGCCACTTCCTCACAAAGATCTGCACGCCGGAGTGGAACCACCAGATGGACGCAGGTAGATCGGTCCCCAACGCGGTCGCGACACTCGCCGATCACCACCCGGAACATGGCGAACTCATCAAGGCATGGTGGTCACGGTGGCCCGAGATGCTCGGCGGCGAGATCCCTGGCACCCGAACGGTCGCCGAAGCGCTCATGAGAGCCGGAATGCCCCTCTACGCACTCACCAACTGGTCGGCCCAGACCTGGCCGTTCGCAATCCAACGATTCCCCTGGATCGAAGGGCTCTTCGACGGCGTTGTCGTCTCCGGCCGAGAACACGTTGCAAAACCAGACCCGCGGATCTTCGAGATCCTCCACCGGCGCTACGACCTCGAGCCGACCAGAACCCTGTTCATCGACGACTCTCCGGCCAACATCCAGACAGCCGCGAACAGCGGATACGTCACCCACACCTTTACCACCGTCAGCCGTCTCGAGACCTGGCTGCACGAACACGGACACCTCGACCGCTCATGACGGAAACACAATGAGGGCCTGGTCTTCCCCGACGCAAAAGAGGTCTGAGATCCACATCATCCGACGCCCACCGGGGAAGTCTCCTTGTCGAGCAAAGGGACATCGCTTCTCTGGGACGAAGCTCGGTGATCGCCGGCCGAGAAACCTTCTGTACGGGTTCCTGCCTCCCACCGCGAAGACTTCGCGGGGAAAGCACCCTGGCCTTTGGCCGGACTGTGGCGAACGGTGGAGCGCCGGGGCTACTCTCGCCGTGTGATGTCGTCTCCGGTCCTCGCGTCCAAGCGGCTTCGCGTGGCGGTACTTGCCCCGATTTCGTGGCGGGTGCCTCCGCGCCACTATGGGCCATGGGAGCAGTTCGCCTCCCTGCTCACCGAGGGGCTCGTCGGCCGGGGAGTCGACGTTACCCTGTTTGCCACGGCCGATTCGGTGACCGGGGCGCGCCTGGTGGGGACCGCTCCGACCGGATACTCCGAGGATACAGGGCTGGACCCGAAGGTCTGGGAGGGGCTGCACATCTCGGCGGTGTTCGAGCGGGCCGAAGAGTTCGATGTGATCCACAACAGTTTCGATTTCTTGCCGCTCACCTACAGCGGTCTGGTCGACACCCCGGTCGTCACCACCATTCATGGGTTTTCGTCAGAGCGGATCGTGCCTGTCTACGAGAAGTACAACGATCGCGACTACTACGTGGCGATCAGCGACGCCGACCGGCATGAGAAACTGGACTACGTAGCCACGATCTACCACGGCATCGACATGAGTGCGTTTCCAGTGGGTTCGGGGCCGGGGGACTACCTGTTGTTCTTCGGGAGAATTCATCCCGACAAGGGGACCGCCGAGGCCATCGAGGTGGCCGAACGGGCCGGGTTGCCTCTGGTTATTGCCGGGATCATCCAGGATCAGGATTACTTCGATCGGTTCGTGAAACCACATGTGGATGGAGTTCGAGTCACCTATGTCGGCCCTGTGGGTCCCGAAACGCGCGGGAAACTGCTGGGCGGTGCCCGGGCGCTTCTGCACCTCATCGACTTCGACGAGCCGTTCGGGTTCAGTGTCGTCGAGGCGATGGCCTGCGGGACGCCGGTGATCGCCCACCCTCGAGGGTCGATGCCCGAACTCATCCGCGAGGGCGAAAACGGCTTCCTGGTGGGTTCCGTCGACAAGGCCGTTGCAGCCGTGGATGCCTCGGGCGGCATGGACCGGATGGCGGTGCGTTCGTCGGTGGAACATCGATTCGACGTGAACCGGATGATCGACGAGTACCTGGCCGTCTATCGGCTCGTCGTGGAACGTCACCGGGCGGGAGGGACCAAAGGAAACGATGTCCACTGACCCAGAACCGTCGGATCGTAGGGAACGTTTTCGGCTGGGCATCAACTACTGGCCGGCTCGCACCGCGATGGGCTGGTGGACAGACTTCGACGCCGCGGAAGTCGGCACCGACTTCACACGGATCGCCGATGCCGGCTTCGACTCGGTACGGGTGTTCCTGACCTGGGAGGATTTCCAGCCGACCCCGATGAGGGTGGACATCGGCATGCTCGATCGGCTGGTCTTGGTGGCAGACCTGGCCGGGCGGGAAGGCCTGGCCATCATGCCGACGCTCTTCACCGGTCACATGAGTGGAGTGAACTGGATCCCGGCGTGGGCGCTTGCGGGGTCTACCGGGAGCGGCCGTTTTCGGGTGGTGTCCGGGGGAGGGCTCACCGGAGCCGGCTTGCGCAACTGGTACACGGATCCAGAGATCGGTGAGGCACAGGCGCTGTTGGCGGGAGAGGCGGCGGCTGCACTGGCCGGCCACGATGCCGTGTGCGCGTGGGACCTTGGTAACGAGAACTCGAACTGTGTGCTGCCACCGAGCCGGTCGTCTGCCCGGAACTGGCTGCGGCGAATGATCGCGGCGATCCGCGCGGCCGACCCGGCGGCTCTTGTCACCATCGGGCTGCACATGGAGGACCTGGAAGAGGATCGTATGCTCGGTCCGGAGGAAGCCGCTGACGTGTGCGATTTCCTGACCATGCACGGCTATCCCATCTACGCTCGCTGGGCGGAGGGTCCTACGGATGAGCACGTGTTGTCCTTCCTGGCCCATCTGACCCGCTGGCTGGGAAGAGGCAATGACGTGCTCTTCTCGGAGTTTGGTCTGCCAACCTACCGTCGGGGCGATCCGGATGGGGAGCGAGCCCGACGTGACAGCCCCTGTGCGCTCGTCGAGGAGCAGGCCGCGGCCGCTTTCACGGAGCGGGCCCTGTCCGCTCTTCGCGAAGCCGGCTGCACCGGTGCCATGTTGTGGTGCTACACGGACTACGCCCCGGACACTTGGGCCAATCCACCTCTCGACGTTGCGGTGCACGAGCGTTGGTTCGGACTGTGGCGCGCCGACGGGTCACCCAAGCCGGCCGTGGAGGTGGTGAAGGCGTTCGCCGGCGTCGACACCGTTGCCGCTCCTGACGACTACGAGTGGATCGATATCGAACCGAAGGAGTTCCTCGCTCTCCCTCGTATGCACCTTCCGCGTCTGTACCGTCGCTATCGAAGGACTTGAGCGACTACTTCTCCGTGAGCCGTGTGAGGAGATCGTCGAGCGACACCGTGATAATGCCGGCTCCGACGTCCGAGAAACCGTAGGGAAGCACGAGGTCGTTGCCGTGGATTATGCCTCCACACGAGTACACGACGTTGGGAACGTACCCGTCGCGTTCATTCTCGTTTGGTTCCAACAGCGGCTCGTCCAGGTGACCGATGACCCGGTAGGGATCGAGGGCATCGAGCAGGATGGCTCCCATGGTGTACCGGCGGAGTGGCCCCACACCATGGGTGAGTACCAACCATCCGGCCTCGGTCTCCAGCGGCGAACCGCAGTTGCCGAGTTGCATGAGTTCCCACGGTCGCTCGGGTTCCTGGATCTTCTCGGTCTCGAACCAGAACCGCACACTGTCCGACATCATGAGATAGTTGTTCTCGTTGTCGTGCCGGGCGAGAGCCGCGTAGCGGCCGTCGATCATCCGGGGGAAGAGCGCAATGCCCTTGTTCTGGGCGCAGGGTCCGTTGAGGGTGGCGATCCGAAACGTGACAAAATCCGTTGTCTCGATGAGCTGTGGCAGGATCTGGAAGCCGTTGAACGCCGTGTAGGTTCCGTAGTAGAGCACCGAGCCGTCGACGTTCGTGAACCGCACGAAACGGGCGTCTTCCATGCCGTGGCTCTCGGTCGGTCCGGTGGGAAAGAGCACTCGTTCCGAGATCTGCGACTCTTTCGGGAAGGTGGTCTCGTAGTTCGAAGCGGCCAGCCAATGGATCGTCTGTGTCGTCAGTGCCGAGATCGACTGGCGGATTCCCTGCCGGCTGAGATTCCGAATGGAGGCCTCGAGCTCTTCGAGCGTGAACTGTGGGGGGAGTGGGTCGAGGACGCGGCTTGCGATCTCGTTGAAAGTGCCCATCTCCTCGAGCTTTGTGCGGAAGATCTGGCTGTCGTAGATCGGGGCGCTGCGGTGTCCGGTGGCCGTATAGCGGGTGGGCTCATCGACGGTGATGTTTGCCTGCGAGTCGATCACGCCCGAGCGGAACTCGATGGAAGAGATATGACCCTCTCCGACCGCCCGCAAACTCATCACGAAACGCTGTTCTCCGGGCTCGAGGCCGGATTGGTCGGGTGCCGAGACGAGTGATGGGTTGTCGAGGCCTGCCGCTTCGATCGAGTACTCGTGAGTGAAATAGGCGCCGATGAGGTGCCGGCGGTCCTGGGAGAGTTGGTCCGGGTCGTCGATGTGGTGGGCGACGATCTCGAAGTTCTGTTCGAGGGTGGCGGTCAGGTCCCTGTGCCGGTGCTCGAACTGGTCTCGTGTGACCCTGAGAGTCGACACAACCTCGGCTTCCGGCATGGCCAGGATCCGCTCGATGACGAGCGCGGCCCGTGATTGCCCGTCCGGAAAGATGCGCTCGCCCGGTATGAATGGCTTGCTGATCACACGACTCGGATCGGGCGTGAAGCGCACCGCGGTTCGCGTGACGGGGATTGGGTTCATGTAGTGGATTGCATGCTTCTGACGGTCCGCGTCATATGTTGAGCCTTGGAACGCGAAACCAGAGCCTAGGCGACCGGGGCGATCAAGTCACGCATCGTACACCCGGCGCACTTCAGCCCACCGAGCATCTCTGCTTGTTGGAGCGCGGCCAGGGCGGCCAGCGTCGACTCGGCTCCCTGGTTCAGATTGATGTGATCGGGACCCAGGCCATCGCCGCATCCCCCGGTTTGCGGGTCGTAGAGAACCGCCCCGGTGTCGTTGGCACCCACAAACCAGCGAGCCGCTCGTTCGACGCGTTCCTTCCACCGGCTGTCGCCGGTGAGGGACCATGCCCGGCTGCACGCATCGGCCATGGCAGCTGCTTCCAAGGGCTGCTGGTCGAAGCCCGGCCGAGGTTCATCCGGTGCCCACCCACCTACGGGCGTGAAACTGAAGTGGCCGTCGAGTGTTTCCGTGGACACCAACCATTCGAGGAGGTGGAGGCCGGCATCGACGAGCCCTTCGTCGGGAAGCAGCGACCCGGCGGCCAGAAGAGCCTCGGGGATGCGAGCGTTGTCGTAGGTGAGCCGTTCTTCCGGCCATGGCCAGCGAGCATCATCCGGCACGGCGAGGCGGTCGACGCACTGCTCCAGAATATGCCGAGCATGACGGTGGTCGGGTGATGAGAGCAAGACCTCGGCTGCCCCCAGTATCGCAAACGAGTTCGAGCGTGGAAAGGGCGAGTGGAAATCCCGTTGCCTGTCGAACATGGCCAGTCCGACTTCGCGCATCCAGGTTGCCGGACCGCTGCGGGCGACCGACCCCAGCGCCCACAGCGCCCGTCCCTGGGAGTCGTCCGAACCCACTTCGTCCGCCCAGGACCCGTTTGATCTGCGACGGTTGTGGAAGCCGCCACCGGGCAGTTGAGCGTGCTGGAGGAATGCAAGATAGATCTTGGCCAGCTCGACGAGATCGCGAGACGGATTCGGCCGGCGACTGATGACGATCAGCGCCCGAGCGTTGTCGTCGGTGCAGTAGCCGTGCTCGGTGCGCGGAACCGTGTAGCGGGCGTGTTCCCAGAGACCTCGTCGATCGGTCATCCGTCGCAGATGTTCGAAGCGAGGAGCCGGTAGGGGACCGGCGAGGCTCCGGCCGGGCACGGGGTCCGGTCGGAGAGAGTGCTCTCTCGATGTGAGGCGACCGAGCGAAGCTGCAACCATGCGTGGCGGGGCATTCAGGGTTTCCCGCGGACGCTCGGCAGTGGTGAGAGTTCGGGTCGCCCGCTGCCGGGCCGCCAGCTTGGTCGCCAGGCGATCGTATTGGTGGGCGATCGTGGGCCAGAAGAGAGTCGAACCTATGAGGCGTGCCTTCCGGGCCATCCGGGCGGCCAAGGAGGGGTGGGTCAACACCTTTCGGAGGGCAGCCGTCAACGCGATCGGATCGCGGTGTGGAACGACGATCCCGGCACCGTCCGCCAGGAGTTCGACGGCGTGGGGGAAGGCCGTGGCGACAACCGGCTTGCCTGCCGCGATGGCCTCCACCAGCACACCCGAGGTGACTTGCTGGGTGGACTCGTAGGGAAGCACGACCAGATCGGCTTGGCGGACTGCAAGAGCGAGTGTGTCGGTATCGGGATACCGGGTATCGAACTCGACGACATCATCCAGTCCGAGATCATGGACCCGGGCGGCGAGGCCTTTCAAGTACGCATCGCCTTGGGAAGCGCGGATTTTCGGGTGCATCTCGCCGAGAATGACGTAGCGGGGAAGGGGACGAAGGTCCTGAAGGCTCGCGAAGGCGTCGATCGCGGTCTCCAAACCCTTGCCTGGCCCGATGAGGCCCCACGTAAGCACGACAGGTCGGGTTCCGTTCGCCAATGACGGGCCACTCAGGTTGACTGCCGCTCCGTGCGGGATCATTCGCACCTTCGCCGGGTCGACCTGGTAGCCGTTGACGAGCCGCCGGCCGGCCGTATGGCTCATCACGATCGTCCGTTCCGTCAGGGCAATCACGTTCTCCAGGATCGACCGTTGGCTTGGGCTGGGTTGGCCGAGCACGGTATGGAGCGTGACGATTGCCGGGATTTCGAGGCCTGAGAGCAGATCGAGAACCTCGCTGCCATCAGGTCCGGCGTAGATCCCATACTCGTGTTGGACAAACGCCACGTCGAAGGAGTTCAGTGCTTCGATCGCACTCCGCAAGGACGTATGGTCGCCGTTGAGATGTTCGTACACGACTTCTGGTCGGGCCTTGTCGAGCCGCTCGTCCACCAAGCTCACGACGCCGAGCCCTTCGTCTGAGCCGCGTGTGTCCGCAATGGCGCCGCGCAAGGCGGCCGTGAATGTTGCCAACCCGCACTGTGTGGGTGGATAGGTACTCAAGAATCCGATTGAGGGGAGTTCTCTGTCGCGCCTCATGAAATCCCACCTTCTGAAAGGTTTGTCGATAGGGCCGGTGTCTGATGTCACAGCAGTCGCTCATGCGGGCGGAGAGAATGAACTCTGGGGAAGTCCGCGCGAACAATGAGGAGCTGAGGCTGGGTCCGTTTTCAAGATGAAGTTTACAGCAATGCTCCGGACTATCGATAATCAAGGTCGCCGTTGCAGGCCGGTATGTACGAGCGAAAAGTCCCAGTTCATTGGGGGTGTACGGCTATCGGGGAACTCGAGTGTCGGTGGCATGCCTACCGGAAACCGTCTGCGGAGGTGTTCACCGGCGTGGGTCAGGTCCCGGATGTGTCCCGATCCTGGGAGGCGGGCTTCTCCGGGTTGTCGAGACGGCTCGACTCGTTGTCGACCGAGCGGAACTCACCGGTACGGGTCTCTTGGATCGCATAGTCGATCCTCGGATCGTAGATCTTGGTGATTCCCTCAGGTCCTCGCTTGCCTCGGTAGGTGATCCACCCGTTTCGATCCGCCCACACGGCGAGGAGGTGCAGGCCGCAGAGTGCCCCTGCGAGGAGTGTCATGGCCACCAGGACGATGCCGGCGTAGATCCATCCCATGGAGACAGTATGATCGATTCCGGCTTGCAGTGGATCTGAACCGAGCTAATCGGCGACCAGGTCCTCACGACTCTTGGTGCATCGGCGGAGAACTTCGGCGGTGTTGTCTTGCCGTATGTCGAAGAAACCTTCGAGTTCTTCGGAGAGGGGCTTGGGAAGCCCACCTTTGAGAAAACCGAGGACCGTCTCGACTGCCCGCGATGCCTTGTCTGTTGAAATACCTGTCTTCTTGGCTGCGAGCTTGACGATTTCGTCCATACGGCCTCATATCGAAATAGGAAGGCTCCTAACGTGCGGATGATTGGAGCCCTGCAACCACTGCCGACTGTGACGTATTGTCGTCATCATTGTGCATCGGTGGCCTCGCCAACACCTTCGCGATGTGCCAGGATGCAGTCAGACAAGTCGAGGAGGAATGGCTATGGCGATGTCGGATGAGCACAAAGCGGCGCTAGCTCAAGGTCGGAGAGAAAGCCGGATGGTCAAAGGGTATCTCGAGGCCCTCGGGAGTCGCCGTCCCGGCCGGCCCATTACTCGTGAATCGTTGCAGCGTAAGCTCGACAATTTGGACAGCAAGATTGCAGTCGAAGAGGACCCTTTGAGGAAGGTCGAACTCATCCAGCAGCGCATCGAGGCCGAGCAAGCGCTCAGTGCTGTTTCCGAGTCGGCCGATATGGCCGCCTTTGAGGCCGGGTTCATCGAGGTGGCGAAGAGTTACTCGGAGAGAAAAGGGATCAGCTATTCGGCCTGGCGGCAGATTGGCGTTCCTGCCGATGTGCTCCGAAAGGCGGGAGTCCCCCGGACTCGCAGAACCTAGTCCCACCCGAGTTCGTGGAGTCGGCGGTCGTCGAAGCCGAGATGGTGTGCGATCTCGTGGAGAACCGTTGCTCTGATCTCGGCTCGCAGGTCCGAACCAGAGAGTCCCAGTTCGAGATGGGAGAGACGGAAGATCGTGATCCTGTCCGGGAGATAGCCCGTGTAGTCGATGCCGCGTTCGGTGAGGGAGACACCTTCGTAGAGTCCGAGAAGTCCCGGTTCATTCTCCGGGGGCCGTTCTTCCACGACGATGGCCAGATTCTCGATCTGGTCGAGTATGTCCTTGGGGATCTCGTCGAGGGCAGCGTCGACGACGGACTCGAACTCTGCTCGTGACATCGGTATCGGGGCTTCGTGCATGGTAGGTAGTATGCCTCGGCACGGGCGATTAGCTCAGCGGGAGAGCGCTGCCTTCACACGGCAGAGGTCACTGGTTCGATCCCAGTATCGCCCACTCCTGGTTTCCCTTGTGGTTGTTGGGTTTCTCTAGGTCAGTCCCCTCCCTTGGTCGCGGTGTCGGTTGCGTCGCGTCCACAATGCGTCCACATCAGAAGGGTCCCATGGCGGGTTCAACGTGTCGGCGGCGCCTCGGTCGAGGCCTTCGTAGAGGTGGCCGTAGACGTCGAGGACGGTCTTGACGCTGGTGTGGCCGAGTCTCGATGCGATGATGGCGGGGTGGGCGCCTTCGGCGATGAGGAGGGCGACGTGGCTGTGTCTCAGGTCGTGGAACCGCATGGGTTGGCCGACCGATGCCGCGACGGCGGGGAGCCACACTCGGGAGCGGAAGGCGTTGCGGCGAATCGGTCCGCCTTGGGGGGCGGTGAAGAGCAGCCCGTCGGGTCCGGGCGGGTAGTCGGTGAGGTGTTGGTCGATGACTTCCGGTAACCAGGTGGGGAGGGTGACGGCTCGGCGGGCGGCGGCGGTCTTGGGCTGGCCGAACCGGAGGTGGCCGCGGACTTCGGCGAGGGACCGGTCGATGCGGAAGATGCGCTTGTCGGGCTGGTAGCGGTCGGTGTCGAGGGCGAGGAGTTCCCCGATCCGGCAGCCCGTGTACGCCCCGGCGATGACAAGGGCCCGATATCGCGGGTCGATGGTGTCGGCAAGGTGGGTGATCTCGTCGGGGGAGAGGAACCGTTTCTCGGTCTGTTCGATCTTGGGCAGGTCGACGTCCCGACACGGGCTGGCGGCGATGAGGCCGCCGTTGACGGCGTCGTTGAGGATCCGACCGAGCAGTTGGTAGGCCTTGCGGATGGTGGCCGGCGCGTAGCCGTCGGCGTCGAGGTCGTTGACCCACTCTTGGACGTCGAACAGGCCGATCGCCCCTATCGGCATCTCAGCGAAGGTGGGAAGAACGAGGCTGCGTAGGTACGACTCGTCGCGGGCTTTGGTCGAGTCTCGGCGGTTCACCCACCCGGCAGTCGCCTGCTCGGCGAAATCTCCGAGTCGGATCCTTCCGGCTCGAGGGTCGATGTAGGTGCCGGCGAGTTTGCGGGCCTCGACGGTGATGAGGAACCGTTCGGCGTCGATGCGACGACCAAAGTTCTTCGACCGCTGGGTGCCTCTCGGATCTCGCCAGCGGGCCTGCCATGAGATCCGACCCGAACGATGTGTGACCTTGCGGATCGACGCCACCTGCACCTCGCTTCGTTAGGTTCTTCTGTGGCGACGATGCCGCACGACCCTGTCACCAGAGTGTCAGAAACCCTCCAACTCGACGCTGTTCATTCCGGGGAGATCGGTGACAGATCGTTCCGGACACATGTGTGACAGTGTTCCGGACAGATGTGTGACACCACCGAGTTGATTGC